>NZ_JASATI010000002.1:0-247471 GCF_038440225.1 Hydrogenophaga sp. OTU3427
CTCGCTGCTGGCGGTGGACACCGATTCGGAGCCTTGGCGGATGCGGCTGACGATGGTCGCGAACTGGCCGCGCATGTGTTCCAGCGCCTGCATCAGCTGGGCCACTTCGTCCCGGCCCTGAGCGGAGAGGGGCATGGACATGTCGCCCTTGCTCATGCGGGTGGCGCCGTCCACCGCCTGGGCCAGCGGGCGCGTCACGCTGCGGCTGATCACGACGCCCAGGCCGATGCCCACCACCACACTCACCGCGATCAGCAGCAGCGTGATGTTGCGGCTGTTCTCGTACAGCACCGTGTTGTCGTCCGCCACCCGCTTGGCGTTGGCTTCGAAGCGTTGGGACAGCTCGCTCATCGCCGCCCCGGCCTGGATGCTGGGCTGCACCACGCTCTCGCGCAGGTACTGCAGCACCGGCAGGTCCGGCTGCATTTCGGACTGCGCCAGCAGCTTGAGCACGCCTTCCAGCGCCTGCTGATCGGCTTTCCAGGTCTCCTCGACCTTGCCAAAAGCGGCCAGCGACTGGCTGTCATGCACATTGGCCTTGGCCTTGGCGAGCAGCTCCAGGCTCTTGGCGCGGCCGGCCTCGATGCGTTGGAGAGCGGCCTTGCGTTCGCCCAGGTTGGTGGCGATCAGCGCGTCGCGCAGGGCAACCACGCCCGCATAGCGCTGCAGGTTGGCTTCCTTGACCAGTGACAGGCCCACGGTTTCTCTTTCATACAGATCGGTGTCGGCATCGTTGAGTTTGCCCATGCTGCCGGTGGCAAACAGCCCCAGCGCGGCGCCGATCAGCGCCACGACCACGAAGGCAGCGACCAGCTTGGTGGTGATGCGGAATTGGGAAAGGTTCATGGTGTGTGGTTGTGTCCGTGTTGATGTCTCAAGTGTCAATCGTAAATAACAATTGACCTTTCTCGAGCGGTGGGCGGCATTTGCCGGACCGTTGGGCGAAAAAAAACGCACCCGGGAGGGGTGCGCTGGGTGCGTAGCAGGCGCGGCGCGCGCCAGGTGCCCTTACTTGATCTTGGCCTTCTTGCGCAGCTCTTCCTGGAAGCTGGCCAGGCGCTGCTGGGCCATCTGCTGGGAAATTTGCGGGCGCAGTTCTTCCAGGGGCGGCAGCTGGGCCTGGCGCACGTCGTCCAGGCGGATGATGTGGAAGCCGAACTGGCTCTTGACCGGCGCTGCCGTCAGCTCGCCCTTCTTGAGCTTGGTCATGGCGTCCGAGAACTCGGGCACGTAGCTGGAGGCGTTGGCCCAGTCGAGGTCGCCACCGTTGGCGCCCGATCCCGGGTCCTTGGACTGCTTCTTGGCGATTTCTTCGAAGTTGCCGCCCTTTTGCAGCGAAGCGATGATGGCCTTGGCCTCGTCTTCCTTTTCCACCAGGATGTGGCGGGCGCGGTATTCCTGGCCGGCGTTGGCGGCGGCGAACTTGTCGTACTCGGCCTTGATCTCGGCGTCGGTGACGGGGTTCTTCTTCTGGTAGTCGGCGAACAGCTCGCGGATCAGGATGGTCTGCGCGGCCAGTTCGACCTGGGCCTTGTATTCCTTGCTGGCCTTGATGCCACGCTTCTCGGCTTCCTGCGAGAACACCTCGCGGGCGATGATTTCGTCCTTCACCTGCGCCTTGAGCGCATCGTCCACCGGGCGGCCGGAGCGGGTGACCTGCTCCAGCAGCGCGTCCACCCGTGCGCTGGGCACGGGCTTGCCGTTGACGATGGCGACGTTTTGCGCGAAAGCGGGTGCGGCGAGGGCCAACACGGCGCCTGCAGCCAGGGTGCGGAGCATGGGTTTCATGGTCAGGGGTTTCCGGAAAAAGGCCCGCTGATCGGGCCGTGGGTCAAAGCGGATCGTTGAGTTGGGACATCCGTCGCTGGCTCAGGCGCTGGCGGCGGAAGAGGGCTGAATCTCGATGGCCAGGGCATGCAGCCCGGCGTCCAGAAACGGTCGCAGCGCATCATACACAAGGCGGTGGCTGGCCACGCGTGTACGCCCGGTAAAGCCGGGGGCCGCGATGCGCACCCGGAAATGGGTGCCGAAGCCGGTGCCGTTGCTGCCGGCATGGCCCAGGTGGGCGGCGCTTTCGTCGATCACCTCCAGTGCGGTGGGCGACAGCGTGCGGCGCAGGTGGGCCTCGATGGCCTCGGCGGTGCAGGCCACGGGGATGGTCATCGGGTCACTCATGGGGTGGTTCGGGCGTGGTGTCGGGGTTGTTGTCCTGCGCGCTCAGGTAGCGCGCGATGTACAGACCCTGGCCAACGATGAAGATGACCGGGAAGACATAGCCCCAGAGCTTGAAGTTGACCCAGTCCTCGGTGGAGTAGTAGGCGGCCACGTAGGCGTTGATGGCGGCCATGAAGACGAAATAGCCGATCCAGATCACCGTCAGGCGCGACCACACCGCCGCCGGCAGCTGCAGCTGGCTGCCCAGCAGCATCTGCAGGAAATTCTTGCCCCAGCCCCACAGGGCCGCACCCAGCACCAGGGCCATGCTGCCGTAGAGCACGGTGGGTTTCCACTTGATGAAGCGCTCGTCGTGCAGCAGCAGGGTCAGCATGCCGAAGACGACCACCAGCACCAGCGTGACCTTGTGCATGGTCTGCAGCCGGCGGTCGATGGCGTAGATCAGGCCGGTCTGCACCAGGGTGGCGGCCATCAGCACCCCGGTGGCAACGTAGATGTCGTAGAACTTGTAGGCGCCGAAGAAGAGGGCGATGGGAAAAAAGTCGATCAGCAGGCGCATGGCGGGATTATCGGGTCGGGCCGAGGGCGGCCTATTTGGGCTTGTGTTCGAGCGAGGCCGAGTTCATGCAGTAGCGCAGGCCGGTGGGGGCCGGGCCGTCCTCGAACACGTGGCCCAGGTGGGCGTCGCACTGGCTGCAGACGGTTTCCACCCGCATCATGCCGTGGCTGCGGTCCACCTTTTCGGTGATGGCGCCGGGCAGGGCCTCGCTGAAGCTGGGCCAGCCGCAGCCCGAGTCGAACTTGGCGTCGGCCTCGAACAGCTTGGCGCCGCAGCAGATGCAGTGGTAGCTGCCGTCGGCCCAGACGTGTTCGTACTTGCCGGTGAAGGCGCGCTCGGTGGCGGCGTGGCGCGTGACCTCGAAGGCCAGGGGTTCGGCGCCCTTCTTGCGCAGCAGTTCGCGCCACTCGTCGTCGGTTCTGTGGATCTTGGCGGTCATGGCGGGCCTCTCAATGGGTCAGGAAGAGCAGCTGATCTCGATCTGGCTGGCCCAGTCCGGTGGAAAACCGGCCTGTTCCTCGTGGCCGGGATGCTCGTCGAACGGTTGGCTGATCAAGGTGAACAGGGTCGAGACGGCGGAAAAATCCTTGGCCTGCGCCGCCCGTATGGCCAGTTCGCCCAGGTGGTTGCGCAACACGAACTTGGGATTGGTTTGGAGCATGCGCGTGCCTGTCGGTTCCGCCGATTGTCCTCCGATCCGCTCGCGGTAGCCCGCCAGCCAGGTGTCCAGCGCGGGGCGGTCCAGGAACAGGTCGCGCACCGGCTCGAAATCGCCCCGGGCGACCGCGTGCGAGAGCCGGCGCCAGAAGTGGGTGTGGTCCACCTTGTCCTGGGCCAGCAGGCGCAGCAGGTTTTCGCACAGCTCGCGATCGCCCGGGGTCACCTCGGCCAGGCCCAGCTTGGCGCCCAGGCGGGCAAACAGCTGCTCGGGATACACCGCCTTGTAGGACTCGAGCGCATCCAGCGCCTGCTGCTGCTCGTCCATCAGTGGCAGGAGGGCCTGCCCCAGGCAGAACAGGTTCCAGTAGGCGATGTTGGGCTGGCGGCTGTAGGCGTAGCGGCCACTGCTGTCGGAGTGGTTGCAGATGTGGCCGGGCACGTAGGCGTCGAGGAACTGAAAGGGGCCGTAGTCGATGGTCAGGCCCAGGATGCTCATGTTGTCGGTGTTCATCACCCCGTGGCAAAAGCCCACCGCCTGCCAGTGCGACAGCAGCACCGCCGTGCGCTCGCTCACCGCCTGCAGCAAGGCCGCGTAGGGGTTGCCCTGGGCCTGCGCGCACTCGGGGTAGAAGTGTTCGATCACAAAATCGGCCAGGCGGCGCAGCTCGGCATGCTGGTCGTGGTGGCTGAAATGCTCGAAATGGCCGAAACGGATGAAACTGGGGGCCACACGGGTCACCACGGCGGCGGTTTCCATGGTTTCGCGGCGCACCGGCGCGTCGGAGCCGGTCACGCACAGCGCCCGCGTGGTCGGCACGCCCAGGGCGTGCATGGCCTCGCTGCAGAGGAATTCGCGGATGGAGCTGCGCAGCACCGCTCGGCCGTCGCCCATGCGGGAGTAGGGCGTGCGCCCGGCGCCCTTGAGCTGCACCTCCTGCGGCCCCAGCGGCGTGTCCCATTCGCCCAGCAACAAGGCCCGTCCGTCGCCCAACTGGCCGGCCCAGACGCCGAACTGGTGGCCGCTGTAGACGCTGGCCATGGGCCGGGCGCCGTCGGGCACGTGGTTGCCGGTGAAGACCGACAAGGCCTCGTCCGAATCCATCCAGTCCGGGTTCAGGCCCAGCCCTTGCGCCAAGGCCGGGTTGCGGCCGACCCAGTACGGGGCGGGCAGGGGGGTGGGCGGCAGGGCGGTGCCAAAGGCGGGGCCGAGGGCGGCGAAGCGCGAGGCCCAGCGGGTCGGCGCGTCAAGCGGGGTGGCAAGCGTCATGAGGTGATTGTCGCGCGCTTGACTTGAACCTGTCCCATGGCGGGACATGCGCCCGGCGGCGCTCAAAACCGGGCCGCAGTTGAGGCATGATGCGGCCCACAAAACCAACGAAGGAGATTCCCATGCTGGGTCAGATGCAAAGCCAGGCGCTGCTGATTTCGTCCCTCATCGTGCACGCCGAACGCCACCACGCGTCGGGTGAAATCGTCTCGCGCCGGGTGGAGGGCGACATCCACCGCACCACCTGGGGCCAGGTGTCGCGCCGCGCGCGCCAGATCGCCAACGCGCTGGACGGCCTGCATCTGGCGGCCGGTGACCGCGTCGCCACCCTGGCCTGGAACGGCTACCGCCACCTGGAGCTGTATTTCGGTGTCAGCGGCAGCGGCCGCGTGCTGCACACCCTCAACCCGCGCCTGCACCCTGACCAACTGGCCTGGATCATCAACCACGCCGACGACCGCGCCGTGTGCTTCGACATGAGCTTCCTGCCGCTGGTGCAGGCGGTGGCGGGCAAATGTGCCGGGGTCAGGCACTGGATCGCGCTGTGCGACGCCGACAGGCTGCCGGCCGACAGCGGCATTCCCGGTCTGACCAGCTACGAAGCCTGGGTGGGCGCGCACGACGACACCTACACCTGGCCCGAGCTGGACGAGAACAGCGCGTCGAGCATGTGCTACACCAGCGGCACCACGGGCAACCCCAAGGCGGCGCTGTATTCGCACCGCTCCACGCTGCTGCACGCCTTTGGCGCGGCGCTGCCCGATTCCATGTGCCTGAGCTCGCGCGACAGCGTGCTGCCGGTGGTGCCCATGTTCCACGTCAACGCCTGGGGCATCCCGTATTCGGCCGCCGCCACCGGCTGCAAGCTGGTGTTTCCCGGCCCGGCGATGGACGGCAAGTCGATCTACGAGCTGCTGGAGGCCGAGAAGGTCACCATGGCGGCGGGTGTGCCCACGGTCTGGCAGATGCTGCTGGCCCACATGCAGGCCAACGGGCTGCGCTTCAGCACCGTCAAGCGCACCGTGATCGGTGGCTCGGCCTGCCCGCCGGCCATGATCAACGCCTTCAACGACCAGTACGGCGTCGATGTGCTGCATGCCTGGGGCATGACCGAGATGTCGCCGCTGGGCACGGTCTGCACCCTGAAGAACGCGCAGCTCGCGCTGCCGCCCGAGGAGCAGATGAAGGTGCGCCTCAAGCAGGGCCGCGCCGTGTTCGGTGTCGACATGAAGATCGTCAACGAACTGGGCGAGGAACTGCCCTGGGACGGCAAGGCCTATGGCGACCTGCTGGTGCGCGGGCCCTGGATCATCGCCAGCTACTTCAAGGGCGAGGGCGGCGACCCGCTGAGCTACGACGCCGCCGGCAAGGGCTGGTTCCCCACCGGCGACGTGGCTACCATCGACGCCGACGGCTTCATGCAGATCACCGACCGCAGCAAGGACGTGATCAAGTCCGGCGGTGAATGGATCAGTTCCATCGACGTCGAGAACATCGCCATGGCCCACCCGGCCGTGGCCATGGCCGCCTGCGTCGGCATGCCCCACCCGAAGTGGGACGAACGCCCCATCGTGGTGGTGGTGAAGAAGCCCGGCGCCGAACTCACCCGCGAAGCGCTGCTGGCCTTCTACGAGGGCAAGATCGCCAAATGGCAGGTGCCGGACGATGTCGTGTTTGTCGAGGCGATTCCGCTGGGCGCCACCGGCAAGATGCAGAAGATGACGCTGCGCGCGCAACTCAAGGGCTACCGCCTGCCGGGCGTCTGACGCGGCCACCACCATGCGTTGGCTCGCCTGGGTGCGGTGGCTGCTGGTGGCCGGCCTGGCCGTGTCGGCCGCAGGGGTGTTCGCGCAGGCTGGCGAGACCGTGCGCATCGCTTTCATCGACCCCTTGACCGGCCCGGTGGCCGACATCGGCCGCAACAGCCTGCGCAGCTGGCAGTTTGTGGCCGAGCGAAAGGGCGGCGCCGGCAACCCGGCCGGCGTGCGTTTTGTGATCGCCCCGTTTGACAACAAGGGTTCGCCGCAGGAAAGCCTGAACGCGCTCAAGGCCGCCATCGACCAGGGTTTCCGCTACGTCGTGCAGGGCAACGGCTCGGGGGTGGCGCACGTGCTGGCCGACGCCATCGCCCGCCACAACGCACGCCGCCCCGACCGCCCGGTGCTCTACCTCAACTACGCCGCCACCGACCCCGCCCTGACCGGTGAACGTTGCAGCTACTGGCATTTCCGGGTCGAGGCAGACACCGCCATGAAGGTGCGCGCGCTGGTCGATTTCCTCGCCGGCCAGCCCGAGCTGCGCAAGGTCTACCTGCTCAACCAGGACTACGCCCACGGCCAGCAGGTGGCGCGCCACTTCAGGGAGGCGGTGGCCGAGCGCCTGCCCGAGTTGCAGATCGTGGGCGACGAGCTGCACCCGCCGTTCCAGATGCGCGATTTCCAGCCCCAGATCCAGCGCATCCACCAGTCGGGCGCGCAGGCCGTGGTGACCGGCAACTGGGGCGAAGACCTGACCGCCTTCATCGAGATGATGCAGACCGCGCAGATGCGACTGCCGCTGTTCACATACTACGCCGCGCTCAGCGGCGCGCCCTCCGCGCTGGCCAAGGGCCACACGCTGTTCCCGGTCTACCAGGTGGCCTACCACCACAGCAACCCGCCGGGCGAGCTGGGTCGGCTGGCCGCCGAGTTCCGCCGCCGCCACCAGGAGGACTTTGTCGTTTTTGCCACCCACACCGGCATCACGCTGCTGGGCGAGGCCATGGCCCGTGCCGGCAGCACCGACACCCGGCGCGTGGCCGAGGCAATGGAAGGCCTGGGCATCGCCGTCCTGGGGGGGCACGCCACCCTGCGCGCAGACGACCACCAGCTGTTGCAGGGACTGTTCGTCTCGCGCTGGTCGCCGGTGGACACGCGTTACCCGCTGGGCGCCGAAGGCACGCGCCACACCTTCGTGCCGCTGCAACACCTGACGGGGGCCACCCTGGCGCAGCCTTCGCGCTGCAACATGCCCAAGCGCTGACGCCGCCAAAGGCCTTACCACAGACAAACTGGCGACACCCCCGCCTTGGAACGTTTCCCAAATTCCCTACAATCCAGAAAAAACGAACGATCGTTCTTTTTTTCCGTCATTCACCGTCAACCCAAGGAGACCTCATGACCGCGCATTACCAGACCCACGGCGACGTGGCCGTCATCACGCTGGACAACCCACCCGTCAACGGCCTGGGCCTGAGCACGCGCCAGGGCATCGTGGCCGCGCTGGAGCAGGCGCAGTCCGACGCGGCCGTCCGCGCCATCGTGTTGACCGGCGCCGGCAAGGCCTTCTCGGGGGGGGCCGACATCCGTGAGTTCGGCAGCCCGAAGGCGCTGCAGGACCCCAACCTGCTGAGCGTGATCCTGGCGCTGGAGAACTGCAGCAAGCCCATCGTGGCGGCGGTGCACTCGGTCTGCATGGGTGGCGGCCTGGAGCTGTCACTGGGTTGCCACTACCGTGTGGCCGCGCCCGGCTGCAAGGTGGCCCTGCCCGAGGTCAAGCTGGGCCTGATCCCCGGCGCCGGTGGCACCCAGCGCCTGCCGCGTGTGCTGGGCGTGGAGGCCGCACTCAACATGATCGTCAGCGGCGAGGCCGTCAACAGCGAGATGCTGGCCGGCGTGCCGGGCCAGAAGCTGTTCGACAAGCTGGCCGCCTCGCCGGAGGCGTTGATGGACGAGGCCCTGGCCTTTGCCCGCAGCGTGGCCGATGCCCGCCCCTTGCCCCGCGTGCGCGACCTGCCCGCCAAACACCCCCAGGGCGACGCCTACTTCCAGTTCGCGCGCAACATGGTCAAGGGCATGAGCAAGCATTTCCCCGCGCCCGCCAAGTGTGTGGACGCCGTGGAAGCCGCCACCAAGAAAAAGTTCGACGAAGGCATGGCCTTCGAGCGCGAAATCTTCATCAACCTGATGTGGACGTCCGAGTGCCGCGCGCTGCGCCACCTGTTCACCGCCGAACGCGCCGCCAGCAAGATCCCCGACGTGCCGGAAGACACGCCCAAGCGCAACATCGCCTCGGTCGCCGTCATCGGCGCCGGCACCATGGGCGGCGGCATCAGCATGAATTTCCTCAACGCCGGCATCCCGGTCAAGATCCTGGAAATGAAGCAGGAGGCGCTGGACCGCGGCATCGCCACCATCCGCAAGAACTACGAGGCCCAGGTCAAGAAGGGCAAACTCAAGCAGGACAAGTACGAGCAGCGCATGGCCTTGCTCAGCACCACGCTGAGCTACGACGAGATCGGCGCGGCCGACCTGGTGATCGAGGCTGTGTTCGAGGAGATCGGCGTCAAGGAAAAGGTGTTCAAGGAACTCGACCGCGTGATGAAGCCCGGCGCCATCCTGGCCTCCAACACCTCGACGCTGGACGTCAACAAAATTGCTCACTTCACCCTGCGCCCGCAGGACGTGGTGGGCCTGCACTTCTTCAGCCCGGCCAACGTCATGAAGCTGCTCGAAGTGGTGCGTGGCGACGCCACCGCCAAGGACGTGATGGCGACCGTGATGTCGGTGGCCAAGAAGATCAAGAAGACGGCCGTGGTGTCGGGCGTGTGCGACGGCTTCATCGGCAACCGCATGATCGAGCAGTACGGCCGACAGGGCGGTTTCCTGCTTGACGAAGGCTGCACACCCGAACAGGTGGACAAGGCGATCGAGAAGTTCGGCTTCGCCATGGGCCCGTTCCGCATGGGCGACCTGGCCGGCAACGACATCGGCTGGGCCATCCGCAAGCGCCGCTACACCGAAAAGCCTGACATGAAGTACAGCAAGACCGCCGACCTGCTGTGCGAGAAGGGCCGCTTTGGCCAGAAGACCGGTGCCGGCTGGTACGACTACGTGCCCGGCAAACGCGACGCCATCCCCAACGCCGAGGTCGTCAAGATGATCGAGGAGCACCGTGCGTCGCTGGGCATCACGCCGCGCAAGATCTCCGACGAGGAAATCGTGCAGCGCCTGGTGTTCTCGCTGGTCAACGAAGCCGCGCACATCCTGGAAGAGGGTATCGCCAACAAGGCCAGCGACATCGATGTGGTCTACATCTTTGGCTACGGCTTCCCGGTGCACCGTGGCGGCCCGCTGAAATACGCCGACGAGGTCGGCCTGTTCAACGTCGTGCAGGCCATGAAGCGTTTTGCGCAGAACCCGCTGGACGATGCCAAGTTCTGGCAACCGGCCCCGCTGCTGGCCCGCCTGGCCGCCGAAGGCAAGACCTTCAATTGATGCACAGCACACCAGAGACAAGGACATCGCCATGACTTCCGCACTGATCGTATCGACCGCCCGCACCCCCTTGGCCAAGAGCTGGAAGGGGGCCTTCAACATGACCCATGGCGCCACGCTGGGTGGCCACGCGGTCCGGCACGCCATTGCCCGCGCCGGCATCGATGCCGCCGAGGTGGAGGACGTGATCATGGGCTGCGCCACGCCCGAAGGCGCCACCGGCGCCAACGTGGCGCGCCAGATCGCGCTGATGGCCGACTGCCCCATCACCGTTTCGGGCATGACCGTCAACCGCTTCTGCTCCTCGGGCCTGCAGACCATTGCCCTGGCCGCGCAGCGCATCGTCGCTGGCGAAGGCGACGTCTTCGTGGCCGGTGGCGTGGAGAGCATTTCCTGCGTGCAGCAGGAGATGAACCAGCACATGCTGCGCGATCTGGCGCTGAACAAGAAGAAGCCCGAGATCTACTGGAACATGCTGCAGACCGCCGAGCAGGTGGCCCAGCGTTACCACATCGGACGCGACGCGATGGACGAGTACGGCGCGGCCAGCCAGCAAAAGGCCACGGCCGCGCTGGAAGCCGGTCTGTTCAAGGACGAGATCGCACCCATCACCGTGACCGCTGGCGTGGTCGACAAGGTGATGGGCCTGACCACCAGGCAGGTCACGGTCGAGAACGACGAAGGCATCCGTGCCGGCACCACCTTCGAGGGCATCCATGGCCTGCGCTCGGCGCTGCCGGGAGGCCTGGTGTCGGCCGGCAATGCCAGCCAGTTCTCGGACGGCGGCGGCGCTTGCGTGCTGATGGACGAAAAGCTGGTCAGCCAGCGTGGCCTGAAACCCCTGGGTCGTTTCCTCGGCTTCGCGGTGGCCGGCTGCGAGCCCGACGAGATGGGCATCGGCCCGGTGTTCGCCGTGCCCAAGGTCCTGAAGAAGCTGGGCCTCACGGTCAACGACATCGACCTGTGGGAACTCAACGAAGCCTTCGCCGTGCAGGTGATCTACTGCCGCGACAAGCTGGGCATCCCGGCCGATCGCCTCAACGTCAACGGCGGTGCCATCGCCGTGGGCCACCCTTACGGTGTGTCGGGCCAGCGCCTGACGGGCCACGCGCTGATCGAGGGCAAGCGCCGAGGCGCCAAACGCGTTTGCGTGACGATGTGCATCGGTGGAGGCATGGGCGCGGCCGGCGTGTTCGAGGTGCTCTGAGCATGGGCGATCCGGTCACCGTCAGCCCCGAGGTGTTCCTGGCCATGGGACGCGAGGTCCTGGCCTCGCAACCCTTTTCCAGGCTCATCGGTGCCGAGCTGGTGGCGCTCTCGCCAGGGCGCTGCGAGCTGCACGTGCCGGTCGGCGAATCGGTCAAGCAGCAGCACGGTTTTGTCCACGGCGGCGTGCTCAGCTACGCCGCCGACAACGCGCTGACCTACGCTGGCGGGACCGCCCTGCGGGTGCCGGTGGTGACCTCGGAGTTCAAGATCAACTACCTGCGCCCGGCCATCGGCGAGCGCCTGATCGCACGCGCCGAAGCGGTGCACACCGGCACATCGCAGGCGGTGTGCCGGTGCGACGTGTTCGTGCTCAAGGACGGCGTGGAAAAGCTTTGCGCCGTGGCCCAGGGGACCATCGCGGCACTGCCGGACAAGACCGCCCGCTGAACTGGATCAGAACGTGTTTGCGTTCCAACGCGACTCCATGTAGGTCGTAAACACGTTCTCAGGGCGCCGACCGGGCCCAGTTCGCCATCAAGGTGTTGGAGGGCAGGTGTTCGTCCAGCAGCTTGCGCGCCGTCTCCCCGCCGGCCACCGGCAGGCCGGCCGGGTCCAGCTTGCCGATCTGCACCAGCACGCTGGCCTGGTCCCAGTAGATGTGCTCGTGGTAGAGCTTGTCGCCCCGGAACTTGACGATGGCCACCAGCGGGATTTCGACCCGTTTGCCGGTGGGTGCGATGCCAGGCAGCATCCAGTCGATCTCGCAGGTGTGGGTGAAGCAGAACAGCAGCTCGTCGACGATCTGGGTCGCGCCGATGGTGCGCGAAATCGGCACCAGGCGGGTATCGGGCGGGTTGCTGTTGACGAAGTGGTGCTGGTAGAAGCGCGACAGCATGGTGTGGCCCACGCCGCCGGTCATGGTGGGAATGTGGTTCACATAAGGCTGCTCCACCATGGTGGCCATGGTGGCGGCCACGTCGCGGGTGGCGAACTCATGTTCACAGTGGGTGTCCCACAAGGCCGAGAAATCGGGGTGCGGGCCCATCACGGTTTTGAGGGCCGCGATGCTGCGCTCGTGCGCCATGAGCGCCGACGGTTTGTGAAAGTGATCGCCGCCCAGGCGTGCGAACGCGTGGTCCACGCCGGGGTACACATACAGCTCGGTCTGCGCGCGGCCGGACAGGGCCGCCACGATGGCAGCGCGTGCCTCGGGCGGGCAGAAGGCGTCGTTCTCGGCGATGTGCAGGACCAGCCGGCTTTTTCGTTCGCGGGCTTCGTCCAGCGCCTTTTCAATGCCCACGCCGTAGTAGCCCACGGCCACGTCGGCGTTGGTGCGGCAGGCCGCCAGGTAGGCCAGCTTGCCGCCCAGGCAGAATCCCAGCACGCCGGCTTGTCCATCACACTCCGGTCGCTGGCGCAGGGCGTCCAGGCAGGTCTGGATGTCCTCGACACCTCGGGCCTCGTCAAAGCCCTGGTAGAGGCCGAAGGCGCGCTGGAAGTCGGCCTCGGTGTAGCCCAGTTCGATGCCGGGCTGCTGGCGCCAGAACAGGTCGGGCACCAGCACCACATAACCTTCTGCGGCGTATTGGTCGGCCACCTGGCGCATGGTGGCGTTGACGCCGAATATCTCCTGCGCCAGCACGAGGCCGGGTCCACGCCCCGATGGGGGCAGGGCCAGGTAGGCGGCGAAGCGGCCGCTGCCATCACGGGCATCGATGTGGATGGTGTCGGTGGCGGGTGTCATGCGGTTTCTCCAATGTCGGCCAGGGTGGTGTATTGACCGTCTGCGTAGAGCAGCGGCGCTTCGTTGCGGGGGCTCAGCAGCACCGCCTTGATCTCGCCGATCATGGCGGCGTGGCTGTGGGCCACCATCATTTCGTCGACGACGCAGTCGAACACGGCCAGCGCATCCAGCAGCACCGGCGCGCCGGTGGCCAGCGTTCCCCAACGGCCCGGCTCAAAGCGCTGCTGCGATGGAGAAGGCGCGCCGCCGAACTGTTGCGCCAGGTCGAGGTGGCGGTAGGCCAACAGGTTCACGCTCATCCGTCGGCTTTCCGCGATGGCGCGGAAGGTCGAGCCCTTGAGGTTGACGCAGGCGAGCAGTCGAGCCGGTTCGGCCGAAAACGAGGTGACGGCGGTGGCGGTGAGGCCCGCCAGGGTCTGGCCGTCGTGGGTGGCCACCAGGGTGACCGCGCCGGTCAGGCGGCGCATGGCCAGGCGGAAGTCGGACAGCGGCAGGCTGGCACTGTGTCGCAGGGCCTGCAAGGGGGGCAGGGTGCCCAGATCCGCGGCGGTCATGCGGGCACCGCGTCGAGGAAGGCATCCACCTTGTCCGGCGTCATGAAGAAGTTCACGAAGTCGGTCGGGTTGTTGAAGCCGTTGACGATGCGCCGCGCCACGCGGGGTTCGCCGCCGGCCGCACCCAGCAGCTTGAGCACGTGCGGTGGCGGCGGTGACAGCATGGCGTTGGTCCATTCGGTGGCGAAGCGGCCATAGCCGGTCCAGAAGGCCTCGAAGGTCTGCGACATGAAGCCGGCGTCGAAGGGTTGGTCGCCGTGTGCCACGATGGCCAGCTCGACCGCGTGGGCGAACTTGGCGGCGTTGTTGGAGCCCTGGCCGGTGATGGGGTCGTTGAGCAGCACGGCGTCGGCCATGCCCAGCACCACCCGGCCGCTGGGCAACTGGCCCACGGGCTTGCGGACCGTGGGGACAAAACGCCCGGCCAGGATGCCGTTGGCGTCGGTCAGTTCCACCTGAGCGCAGCGCGCCGCTTCCCAGGGCAGGTAACGGTCAAGGATCTCCTTGGAGCGAGCCAGGTGCTGGGCCGGCGTGGCCACGTCGGCCCAGCAGTCCATGGGGCCGCCGGGCACACCCTCAAACACCATGATCTCGCAGGGCCCGCTGACGGTCAGCGCCGGGAACACGAAGTACTCGCCGATGCCTGGGATGAGGTTGAAGTTGACCGCCGAGTGCTCGGCGCGTGGCGCCATGCCGTGCACGTAGGTCAGCGCCAGGGCGCGCTGCGGCTTGTCGTGGGGGCTGCGGCTGGTGTCGCGCTCGAACATCTGCGCGATGGCGCCCTTGCCGGCGGCCACGATCACCAGGTCGTGGCTCTGGGTCCATCGTTCGAGGTCGTCGATGTTGGCCTCGTGCATCAGCAGCTCGCCGCCCAGGCGGCTGAACTCGGCCATCCAGCCCGGCACCTTCACCCGCTGGTCCACCGACTGCGCCTTGTGGTCCAGCCGGTGGCTCCAGGCCAGGGCCTTTTCGCCCGGCAGTTCGGGGTGGGGCACGGTGAACGAGATGCCCTCGACCGGTGGGCAATCGGCTTCCCAGATGTTCAGTCCGCGGTCGCGTTCGAGCTGCAGGCTGTCGTGGAACATGCACTGGCTGGACAGCACCTTGCCGGCGCGCAGGTCCTCGGGGGTGCGGTTGCTGGTGATGCTGACGCGGTAGCCGCGCTGGAGCAGGCCGATGCCCAGCTGCAGTCCGGCCTGGCCGGCGCCGACGATCATGATGTTGCGCATGGTGAGGTCTCCTTGGGTGGGGGTGGAAATCGGGTTCAGGCCATCAGCTTGGGGATGGCCGGTTCATGGGATTCGGGGCCCATGGCCGAGTAGCCACCGTCGACCGCGTAGTCGGCGCCGGTGACGAAGCTGGCGTGGCCGGAGCAGAGGAACAGCACCACCTGGGCCACTTCGGCGGGGTCGCCGACGCGCCTGAGCAGGTGGAAGGGTGCGGCGACGGCGTCGGTCTTGGCGCGGTCGCCGTGGGTCAGCTGGTTCATGATGGCCGACCAGGTCCAGCCCGGCGACACGCTGTTGACCCGGATGTGCTCAGGCGCCAGGTCCATGGCCATGTTGCGCGTGAGCTGCACCAGCGCGGCCTTGCTGACCGGGTAGAGCCAGCGGCCGGTCTGGGCCACGCCGGAAGAGATGCTGGTGAAGTTCACTACCGCGCCGCCGCCGGCTCGCCGCATGTGGGGCAGCACCGCCTTGAGCATCATGACGGCGCTGGCCACGTTCACGTCCAGGGCCTTGTGCCAGTCGGTGCGGCCCGAGGCCAGGCCGTCGTCCACATACGAGCAGGCCAGGTTGACCAGGAAATCCACGCCGCCGAAGCGCGCGGCGGTCTCATCGGCGCAGGCCTGCACCTGGGCGTCGTCGGTGATGTCGGTGGCGCGGAACCACACGCCGTCGCCGCAGCCGTCGGCCACGGCCTGGCCGCCGGTGCTGTCGATGTCGGCGAGCGTGACGCGCACGCCCTGGGCGTGCAGGGCCTGCACCACGGCGGCGCCGATCAGGGTGGCGCCGCCGGTGACGATGGCGGTTTTTCCGGACAATCCAAGAAAGTGGGCGGGGGGCATGACGGGGTCTCCTGGTCTTGAAAAGCGCCGGACGCGGCGCCTGGGGCCAATGTAGGAAGGCGCCGTGGCCGTCGGCATCCCGTTTGCGCAGCCGCAGTCCCAAAAGCGAGAGATTCGTCGGCCGGGGCTGTCCAGCGCCCCGGCTTGCGGGCAAATCCCGTGGCGGCCGGGCGTGGGATTTGCTAATTTCTGCGCCATGTTGTCGCCCCACCGTTACCCGCTGGCCAGCCACGCGCTGTTTCACACCCGGGATGTCGATCAGGCCCGCGAGGCGGTGGCGCGCGTGTTCTGCCCGCATGTGCTCAACCCCTGCGGCGCCCGGCGGTCGCTGGACGCGCGCCACCACAGCGCGCCGGTGTTTCGCGATGTCAGCCTCAACTACGTGCAGTACGGCCCGGCGGTCGACATCGAACCCGGGCAGCTCGGCAGTTTCTACTTGCTGCAGATGCCCTTGCGGGGGAGCGCCGAGGTGTCTTGCGGGAGCCAGCGGGCCACCGTGGGGCAAGGCATGGCCTCCCTGCCGTCGCCCACCGAGCACCTCAAGATGCGCTGGGCCGACGACAGCCCGCACCTGATCCTGCGCCTGTCACAGGGCGCGGTGGTGCGGCAGGTGGAGCAACTGGCGCAGACGGCGGTGCACCGGCCGCTGGTGTTCGGGCTGGGCCTGGCCATGGACACGCCGGCGCTGGCGCCGCTGGCCGGCTTTGTGCGCTATTTGGCCGACACCCTGGAGGTGGACGCCGGATTCGCCGGTTCCTTGCTGGCGCAGCAGGCCGAGGCCTACCTGCTCAGCATGCTGCTGCTGCAGGCGCCGCACAACTACAGCGAGGCATTGCGTGGCGACGGCCGCCGCCCGCTGCTGCCGCGTGTGGTGCGCCGGGCGCAGGACTTCATGCAGGCCAACGTGCAACGGCCGCTGACGCTGGCCGACCTGTGCGATCACCTGCACGTCAGCGCGCGCAGCCTGCAGCAGGCCTTCGTGGACCACACCGGTGAGTCGCCCATGGTCTATTGGCGCAACCTGCGCCTGGACAAGGTGCGCGAGGCGCTGCGCCGTGCCGCCAGCCAGGCATCGGCCGGGGCATCGGTGACACGGGTGGCGGAAGACCACGGTTTCCTGCACATGGGTCACTTCGCGGCGCAGTACCAGCGCCGATTCGGCGAACGCCCCGTGGAAACCCTGAAATCGTCACCGGCTGTCATGCAGGGGTCAAGCCCGCGCGCCTGAGCGCATTACAGTTGGCGCTCCCTGGTCGAGGAGCCCCATGAGTCTGCGTCCCACCCTTGATTTTTTGCTCTACCAGTGGCTCGGTGTCGAGTCGCTGCCGTCGCGCGAACGTTTCGCCGACCACAGCCGCGAGACTTTCGATGCCGTGCTCGATACCTGCGAGCGCATCGCGCGTGAGAAGTACGCGCCGTTCAACCGCCTGGTGGACACCCAGGAGCCCCATTTCGACGGCGAACGGGTCATCTTGCCGCAGGCCACCCACGACGCGCACAAGGCCTACGCCGACAGTGGCATGCTCAGCGCCGCTCAGGACCACGATATAGGCGGCATGCAGCTGCCCTACACGGTGGAGGCCTCGGGCAACGCCTTTTTTGCCATGGCCTCGGTCAGCATCGGCTCCGGGATGCTGACCACCGGCAACGCCAACCTGCTGATGAAGCACGGCACGGCCTTGCAGAAGCAGGTGTTCGCGCTCAACGAGTTCTCGGGCCGCTGGTCGGGCACCATGTGCCTTTCCGAGCCGCAGGCCGGCTCGTCCTTGAGCGACGTGGTGACACGTGCCGTGCCGGATGGCGAGGGCTTCGAGGCCGACCCGCTGGGGCCGCGTTACCGTCTCACTGGCAACAAGATGTGGATATCGGCCGGCGAACACGAGCTGACCGAGAACATCGTCCACCTGGTGCTGGCCAAGATCCCCGACGAAAACGGCAAGCTCATTGCCGGCACGCGCGGCATCTCGCTGTTCATCGTGCCCAAGCAGCTGGTGGACACCGAAGGCCGGCTCACCGGCGAGCGCAACGACGTCGCCCTGGCCGGCCTCAACCACAAGTGTGGCTGGCGCGGCACCACCAACACCTTGCTCAACTTCGGGGAGGGCAAATACCCGGTGCGCGGCCAGGCCGGTGCCGTGGGCTACCTGGTGGGCCAGCCCGGACGGGGCCTGCAGTGCATGTTCCACATGATGAACGAAGCCCGCATCGGCGTGGGCATGGCCGCCACCATGCTCGGCCTGGCCGGCTACCACGCCAGCCTCGACTACGCCAAACAGCGGCCACAGGGCAGGGCGGTGGGACCCGCCGGCAAGGACCCGGCCCAGCCACAGGTCCGCATCATCGAACACGCCGACGTCAAGCGCATGCTGCTGGCGCAGAAGGCCTACTGCGAAGGCGCGCTCGCGTTGGAGCTCTACTGCGCCCGCCTGGTGGACGAACAGCACACCGGCACGCCCGAGGCCGCCGACGACGCCCGCCTGCTGCTGGAGGTGCTCACGCCCATCGCCAAGAGCTGGCCCAGCGAATGGTGCCTGGAGGCCAACAGCCTGGCCATCCAGGTGCACGGTGGCTACGGCTACACGCGCGACTTCCCGGTCGAGCAGTACTGGCGCGACAACCGCCTCAACATGATCCACGAAGGCACCCACGGCATCCAGGCCACCGACCTGCTGGGCCGCAAGGTGCTGATGGAGGAGGGGCGGGGCCTGCAACTGCTGGCCGGACGCATCAACGACACGGTGTCGCGCGCCCTCCAGCAACCCGCGCTGGCGGCCCACGCCAACGCCCTGGCCGCGGCGCTGCAGCGCGTGGGCGCGGCCACCCGGGCCGCCTGGGCCAACGGCAATCCGGCCGAGGCCCTTGCCAATGCCGTGCCCTACATGCAGGCCTTTGGCCACACCGTGCTGGCCTGGATCTGGCTGGACGTGGCCTTGAGCGCGCTGGCGCACGATGCCGGGCAGGCGCAAGCCGCCACCGTCGGCCGGATCGCGGCCACGCGTTATTTTTTCCATTACGAGCTGCCCAAGATCGCTGGCTGGTTGCCTGTGGTCGAGGGCCGCGACCCCACCTGTGCCGAACTGCCCGAGGAGGCTTTCTGATGCTGAGACATATCGTGATCTGGTCGTTCAAGGACCAGGCGGGCGGTGCCGACAAGGCCGCCAACGTCGCGCGCGCCCAGGCCGCGCTGTTGAGCTTTGCCGGCCTCACGCCCGGCATCCTGCAGTTCGAGGTGGCCACGCCCCAGGCCGGCCTGACCTTCAACGGCGACCTCATGCTCAACAGCGCCTTCGCCGACCGCGCCGCGCTGGAGGCCTACCAGAAGCACCCCGAGCACGCGGCCATCAAGCCCTTCATGAGCGAGGTGGTGCAAGGACGCCACTGCATGGACTACGAGATCTGACCCCCCGCACGAGGACACACATGGCACGCACCGTACAACAGTTGTTCGACCTCCAGGGCAAGACCGCCCTCGTCACCGGGGGCTCGCGGGGCCTGGGCCTACAGATGGCCCAGGCGCTGGGCGAGGCTGGCGCCCGCATCATGCTCAGTTCGCGCAAGGCGGCCGATCTGGAAGAGGCCGTGGCCACGCTGCAAGACCAGGGCATCGACGCCCGCTGGGTGGCGGCCGATTGCGCCAAGGAGGCCGACATCCAGCGCCTGGTGGGCGACACCCTGGAGCGCATGGGCGACATCGACATCCTCATCAACAACGCCGGCGCCACCTGGGGCGCGCCGGCCGAGGACTACCCGATCGAGGCCTGGGACAAGGTGATGAACCTCAACATCCGCGGCTACTTCCTGCTGAGCCAGGCGGTGGCCAAGCGCAGCATGCTGGCGCGCCGCAGCGGCAGCATCATCAACCTGGCCAGCGTGGCCGGGCTGGGCGGCAACCCGATCGAGATGAAGACCATCGCCTACAACACCTCCAAGGCGGCGGTGATCAATTTCACCCGCGCGCTGGCGGCCGAGTGGGGCCCGCAGGGGCTGCGCGTCAACGCCATCTGCCCGGGTTTCTTCCCGAGCAAGATGAGCGCCGGCCTGCTGGAGGTGATGGGCCAGAAGATCCTGCACGGCACGCCGCTGGGCCGCCTGGGCGACGACGAGGGCCTCAAGGGCCTGACCCTGCTGCTGGCCAGCGACGCCGGCAAGCACATCACCGGCCAGCACCTGGCGGTGGACGGCGGCGCCTCGGCCGTGGTGGGGGGCTGACGGTGGCGATTCCCTTTGGCACGTCCATTCCCTTCATCGAACTGCTGGGCTGCGAGCTGCAGGTGTTCGGCGGCGGCCGCTCCGAAATCACCCTGGCGCCCCGGCCCGAACACCTCAACGCCTTCGCGGTGGTGCACGGCGGGGTGCTCATGACCCTGCACGACGTGACGATGGCCGCGGCCGCCCGCAGCGCCACCGAAGGCCTGGGCGCCATCACCATCGAGATGAAGACCAGCTTCATGCGGGCGGCCAAGGCGCCGCTGCGCGCCGAGGGCCGACTGATCCACCGCACCAAGAGCATGGCCTTCACCGAGGCCACCATTTTCGACGCCGACGGCGTGGCCTGCTCGCACGCCACCGGCACCTTCAAGTACGTGCCGGGCTGGGGCGCATCGGCCGCGCCCGCGGCCCAGGTGCCCACCGACTGATTCCTCACCTTCCAAGGAGACCGACATGCCCCAGAACACCCAGATCCTGCTCGACAACCGCCCCACCGGCGAGGCCACGGCCAGCAACTTCAAGACCGTCACCACCGACACGCCGGCCCTGGCCGATGGCCAGGTGCTGGTGCGCCACCACTACCTGAGCCTGGACCCCTACATGCGCGGGCGCATGAACGACAGCAAGAGCTACGCGGCCTCGCAGCCGCTGGGCGAAGTCATGATCGGCGGCACGGCCGGCGAGGTGGTCGAGTCGCGCCACCCCAAGTACCAGCCGGGCGACCTGGTGGTGGGCATGGGCGGCTGGCAGCAGTACAGCGTGGTCGATGCCGGCGAGCCTGGCGCGCTGCGCAAGGTCGACACCACCCACGTGCCCCTGAGCCACTACCTGGGCGCGGTCGGCATGCCGGGCGTGACGGCCTGGTATGGCCTGGTCAAGATCATCGAGCCCAAGGTGGGCGAGACCCTGGTGGTGAGCGCCGCCAGCGGTGCCGTGGGCAGCGCCTTCGGGGCCCTGGCCAAGGCGCGTGGCTGCCGCGTGGTGGGCATCGCGGGCGGGCCGGACAAGTGCCGCTACCTCACCGATGAGCTGGGTTTCGACGCCGCCATCGACCACCGCCAGCACCCCGACCTCAAGTCCATGAGCCAGGCACTCAAGGCCGCCTGCCCGAACGGCATCGACGGCTACTTCGAGAACGTCGGCGGCCACATCCTGGACGCCGTGCTGCTGCGCGCCAACGCCTTCGCGCGCATCGCCGTGTGCGGCATGATCGCCGGCTACGACGGCGCCCCGCTGCCACTGCAGAACCCGGCGCTGATCCTGGTCAACCGCATGAAGATCCAGGGCTTCATCGTCAGCGAGCACATGGAGGTGTGGCCCGAGGCCTTGAAGGAGCTGGGCGCGCTGGTGGGCAGCGGCCAGCTGCGTCCGCGCGAGAGCGTGGCGCAGGGCATCGAAAGCGCGCCCGAGGCTTTCCTCGGGCTGCTCAAGGGCAAGAACTTCGGCAAGCAGCTGGTGAAACTGTGACCACCCCGCGCCGCTTCGCGTCACCCCTCAAGGGGCGACACCAGCCGTCCGGCCAAGCCGGCCCGGCGGTGTCCCCGGTGGGGCACGGCGTTGCATGCGGCCTTGTTGACCTCGATTCTCAAGGAGACGCGCCATGTCCGACCTGATCCTGCACCACTATCCCAGCTCGCCCTTCTCGGAGAAGGTGCGCCTGATCCTGGGGGCGAAGAAGCTGGCCTGGAAATCGGTCCACATCCCGATGGTCATGCCCAAGCCGGACGTGCTGGCCCTGACCGGCGGCTACCGGCGCACGCCCTTCCTGCAGGTCGGCGCCGACATCTACTGCGACACCGCGCTGATCTGCGATGTGCTGGAGCACCGCCAGCCCTTGCCCTCGCTCTACCCGGCGGCCGAAAAAGGCCTGGCGCGCATCGTGGCGCAGTGGGCCGACAGCACGCTGTTCTGGGCCGCCATGGCCCACAACCTGCAACCCAAGGGCGCGGCCAGCATGTTCGAGGGTATGCCGCCCGAGGCGCTCAAGGCCTTTGCCGCCGACCGCGGCGCCATGTCGCAGGGCATGACCCGCCTGCGTCCGGCCGACGCCACGGCGGCCTACAAGAGCTACCTGCGCCGCATCGCCCACATGCTGGACCAGAACCCCTTCCTGCTCGGGGACGCGCCCTGCGTGGCCGACTTCGCCGTCTACCACCCGCTGTGGTTCACCCGCGAGCGCACGCCGGTGATGGCCGACATCTTCCACGCCACGCCGGTGGTGCTCGAGTGGATGGACCGCATGGCCGCGCTGGGCCATGGGCAGTCCGAGCGTCTGTCATCGACCGACGCCATCGCGCTGGCCCGGGCCAGCACGCCCGCCGCCCTGCACGACGAGTACTTCCAGGACGAACACGGCATCGCGCTGGGCAGCCACGTGAGCATCACCGCCGAGAGCTTCGGCCCCGAGCCGACCGAGGGCGAGCTGATCTCGGCCACCCGCACCCAGTTCACCCTGCGCCGCACCGACGAACGCGCCGGCACCGTGCACGTGCATTTCCCGCGCGTCGGGTTTGTGCTGCGTGCCGTGAAATGAGCTTGCGCTGGACCTTCCAGCCGTTCGACGCGCTCAAGGTGCATGGGCTCTACGCCCTGCTGCGCCTGCGCAGCGAGGTGTTCGTGGTCGAGCAGCAGTGTCTCTTTCTGGACCTGGACAACAGCGATCAGGATGCCAGGCACCTGCTGGGCTGGCGCGACAGCGCCGGTTCGACCGGGCTGGTGGCCGCGGCGCGCTGCTTCGGACCGGGCGTGAAGTACGCCGAGGCCAGCATTGGCCGTGTGGTCACCGCCCCCGACGCGCGGGGCGGCGGCCTGGGCCACGAACTCATGCGCGAGGCCCGCCGGGCCCTGTACGGCCACTGGGGCCGCGTGCCCATACGCATCGGCGCCCAGGCCCGCCTCCAGGCCTTTTACGAACAACATGGCTTTGCCCAGAGCGGCGAGCCTTACATCGAAGACGGCATCCCGCACATCGAGATGCTGTGTCCAGCGACACACGGAGAACCCCATGCTGAATGAGTTCAAGGACAAGACGGCCGTCATCACCGGCGCCGGTTCGGGTTTTGGCCTGGAGGTGGCGCGCATCGCCGCCGCCCGCGGCATGCGGCTGGCGCTGCTGGACGTGCAGCAGGACGCGCTGGACCGCGCCCGCGCCGAGCTGGAGGCCGCTGGCGCCCAGGTGCTGGCGCAGCGGGTGGACGTGTCCAGCGCCGAAGCGATGGAGGCGCTGGCGCAGGCGGTGTTCGCCCGTTTCGGCGCGCCGCACTTCGTCTTCAACAACGCCGGCGTGGGCGCGGGCGGACTGGTGTGGGAGAACACGGTCAAGGACTGGGAGTGGGTGCTGGGGGTCAACCTGTGGGGCGTGATCCACGGCGTGCGCCTGTTCACGCCCATGATGCTGGCCGCCGCCCAGGCCGACCCCGCCTGGCGCGGCCACATCGTCAACACCGCCAGCATGGCCGGCCTGCTGGCGCCGCCCAACATGGGCATCTACAACGTGAGCAAACACGCGGTGGTGAGCCTGAGCGAAACGCTCTACCAGGACCTGCGCCTGGTCACCGACCAGATCGGCGCCAGCGTGTTGTGCCCGTACTTCGTGCCCACCGGCATCCACCAGAGCGAACGCAACCGCCCGCAGGACATGCCGGCCGACAAGCCGACCCAGAGCCAGCTCATTGGCCAGGCCATGATTGGCAAGGCCGTGGGCAGCGGCAAGGTGACGGCGGTGGACGTGGCGAACAAGGTGTTCGCCGCGCTGGAGGCCGACCACTTCTACATCTTCAGCCACCCGCACGCGCTGGGCAACGTGAAGACCCGCCTGGACGACATCGTGGGCCAGCGCAACCCGACCGATCCCTTCGCCGAACGGCCCGAGGTGGGGGCGCGGCTGAAGGCGGCGCTGCGCGCGGGTTGATCCCCGCACGCGCGCTCACTCGGCCTCGAACTGCGTCGCGTTCCGGCCCTTGAAGGGGGCGTAGAAGGCCTTGATCGCGGCCATGTCGGCCGCCACGTCGCCGCTGGGCTCGAACACCGGGCCCAGGCCGCTGCGCTTGTCGTGGTAGTCCATGTAGGCCATGACGATGGGCACCTGCGCGCCCACGGCGATGTGGTAGAAGCCCGTTTTCCAGTAGCGGGTGCGGCTGCGGGTGCCCTCGGGCGGCACGATGAGCTGCAGCGGGCCGTCGGCCGCGCGCAGGGCCGCCACCGAGGCCGCCACCAGGTTGGTGGACTGTTCGCGGTTGACCGGTATGCCGCCGAGCCAGCGCATCAGGCCCCGGAACGGCGGGCGGAAGATGCTCTGCTTGCCCATCCAGTACACGTTCAGGCGCAGGGCAAAGGCCACCATCAGGGTGTAGGGCAGGTCCCAGTTGCTGGTGTGGGGCGCGGCGATCAGCACGGCCTTGCCGGCGTGGGTGGGCAGGGCGCCTTCGACACGCCAGCCGGCGAGCCGCAGGACCCCGACCGACAACACACGCAGCAGCGTGTTGACGACGGGCGTCGTGAAAATCGTGCGGTGCATCCGCGCCTTCAGAAGGTGTGAATGAATCGGGCGTGCCCGAAAGGGCCGCCAAAACCCGCCCGATCCAGGCGCAAAGCACAGCCGTAGCTCGGGCTACGGCGCGCATTTGCAACGCAGAGCGGGTGGGTTTTGGCGGTCAAGGCGGGCATGAAGGATTCGTTCACACCTTCTTAGTATTCCAGCCGCTCTGGCCGCACTTCCTGCAGGATGGTGGTGGCGATTTCCTCGATCGACTTGGTGGTGGTCGACAGCCAGCGCACGCCGGCGCGGCGCATCATGCTTTCGGCCTCGTTGACCTCGTGGCGGCAGTTCTCGAGACTGGCGTACTTGGAGTTGGGCCGCCGCTCGTTGCGGATCTCGCTCAGGCGCTCGGGGTTGATGGTCAGGCCGAACAGCTTCTTGCGGTGCGGCACCAGGGCCGGCGGCAGCTGGCGGCGCTCGAAGTCCTCCGGGATCAGCGGGTAGTTGGACGCCTTGACGCCGTATTGCATGGCCAGGTAGAGGCTGGTGGGCGTTTTGCCGCTGCGGCTCACGCCCACCAGGATGACGTCCGAGCCCTCCAGGTCGACGTGGCTCTGGCCGTCGTCGTGGGCCAGCGAGTAGTTGATGGCCTCGATGCGGTCGTGGTAGGCCTTGCTCTTGGAGGCGTCGGAGAAACGGCCGACCCGGTGGTTGCTCTTGATGCCCAGCTCGGCTTCGAGCGGCTCCACGAAGGTGCCGAACATGTCCATGATCATGCCGTTGCAGTGCGTTTTCACCACTTGCAGCACTTCCATGTTGACCACGGTGAGGAAGACCAGCGGGCGTTTGCCTTCCACCTGGGCCACGTGGTTGATCTGGCGCACCGCCTGGTGGGCCTTGTCGGCGTTGTCCACGAAGGGCAGGCGCACCCGCCGATGCTGGGCTTCGAACTGGGCCAGGATGGCATTGCCAAAGGTTTCGGCGGTGATGCCGGTGCCGTCGGAGATGAAGAAGGCGGTGCGGTTGGGCATGTGGAACAGCGGGTTAAGGCGGGGCGGGGCGGCGGGGCCGGCCGGCCACCTACAATCAGCGGATTATCGCGGCAGCGATGGTGTGTGCGGCGCCCGCCCAGAAGAACACAACAGGCCAGCACGGAAGTGCGGTGCGGTACAGACCCCCCGGTTTTTTAACTTGAGTGGAGTCTCTTATGTCTGAACGCTTCAGTGCAACCGCCTTGGTGGTGCCCTTCGAGCAATTGCGAATGACCGATGTGGAGGTCGTGGGTGGCAAGAATGCCAGCCTGGGTGAAATGATCTCGCAGCTGCCCCAGGGCGTGCGGGTGCCCACCGGCTTCGCCACCACGGCGCACGCCTTCCGCGAATTCCTCCAATTCAACGGCCTGACCCAGCGCATCAACGCCCAGCTCGACGCGCTGGACACCGAGGATGTGCGCGCCCTGGCCAAGGCCGGCGCCGAAATCCGCGCCATGGTCGAGGCCCAGCCCTTCCCGGCCGATCTCGAACAGGCGATCCGCGACGCATTTGCCAAACTGTCCGCGGGCAACCCGCAGGCCTCGTTCGCCGTGCGCTCCTCGGCCACCGCCGAGGACCTGCCCGACGCCAGCTTCGCCGGCCAGCAGGAAACCTTCCTCAACGTGGTGGGCATCGAGGACGTGCTGCACAAGATGAAGGAGGTGTTCGCCAGCCTCTACAACGACCGTGCCATCAGCTACCGCGTGCACAAGGGCTTTGCCCACGCCGACGTGGCCTTGAGCGCCGGTGTGCAGCGCATGGTGCGCTCCGACCTGGGCGCCGCCGGCGTGATGTTCACGATCGACACCGAAAGTGGTTTCGAGGATGTCGTTTTCATCACTTCCAGCTACGGCCTGGGTGAAACGGTGGTGCAGGGCGCGGTGAACCCGGACGAGTTCTACGTCCACAAGCCCATGCTCAAGGCCGGCAAGAAGGCCGTGATCCGCCGCAACCTGGGTTCCAAGCTGATCGAGATGGTGTTCAGCAGCGCGGAAGAAAAGGCCGCCAGCGGCAAGCTGGTCAAGACCGTGGACGTGCCGGTCGAGCAGCGCAACCGCTACAGCCTGACCAGCGACGAGGTCGAACAGCTCGCGAAGTACGCGCTGGTGATCGAACAGCACTACGGCCGCGCCATGGACATCGAGTGGGGCAAGGACGGCACCGACGGCCAGCTCTACATCCTGCAGGCCCGCCCCGAGACGGTGAAGAGCCAGGCCGGCAACCAGGTCGAATACCGGTACAAGCTCAAGGGCAAGGGCACGGTGCTGTCCAGCGGCCGCGCCATCGGCCAGAAGGTGGGCACCGGCCCGGTGCGCCTGGTGCACAACATCAGCGAGATGGACAAGGTCCAGCCCGGCGATGTGCTGGTGACGGACATGACCGACCCCAACTGGGAGCCGGTGATGAAACGCGCCAGCGCCATCGTCACCAACCGGGGCGGACGCACCTGCCACGCCGCCATCATCGCGCGCGAGCTGGGCATCCCGGCCGTGGTGGGCTGTGGTGACGCCACGGACCACCTCAAGGACGGCACCCTGGTCACGGTCAGTTGCGCCGAGGGCGATACCGGCCACATCTACGACGGCCTGCTGGAAACCGAGGTGACCGAGGTCCAGCGTGGCACGATGCCCGAGGTGGACGTCAAGATCATGATGAACGTGGGCAACCCCCAGCTGGCCTTCGACTTCGCCCAGCTGCCCAACAGCGGCGTGGGCCTGGCCCGCCTGGAGTTCATCATCAACAACAACATCGGCGTGCACCCCAAGGCCATCCTGGACTATCCACAGATCGACGCGGACCTGAAGAAGGCGGTGGAATCCGTGGCGCGCGGCCACGCCTCACCGCGCGCCTTCTATGTCGACAAAGTGGCCGAAGGCGTGGCCACCATTGCCGCTGCCTTCTGGCCCAAGCCGGTGATCGTGCGCCTGTCGGACTTCAAGTCCAACGAGTACCGCAAGCTGGTCGGCGGCAGCCGCTACGAACCCGAGGAAGAGAACCCCATGCTGGGCTTCCGCGGTGCGGCGCGCTACATCAGCGAAGATTTCGGCGAGGCCTTCGCCATGGAGTGCGAGGCGCTGAAGCGCGTGCGCGAGGACATGGGCCTGACCAACGTGCAGGTGATGGTGCCCTTCGTGCGCACCCTGGGCCAGGCCGAGCGTGTGGTCAACCTGCTGGCCAAACACGGCCTCAAGCGCGGCGAGAACGACCTCAAGCTCATCATGATGTGCGAGATTCCGAGCAACGCGGTGCTGGCCAAGCAGTTCCTGTCCTACTTCGACGGCTTCTCCATCGGCTCCAACGACCTGACCCAGCTGACCCTGGGCCTGGACCGCGATTCCGGCCTGGAGTTGCTGGCGCACGACTTCGACGAGCGCGACCCGGCCGTCAAGGCCCTGCTGTCCATGGCGATCGGCGCCTGCAAGGCCGACGGCAAGTACGTCGGTATCTGCGGCCAGGGCCCCAGCGACCACCCCGACTTCGCCCAGTGGCTGCGCGACGAAGGCATCTCGTCGATTTCCCTGAACCCGGATTCGGTGATCGACACCTGGAAGCTGCTGGCGGGTTGAGTTTTTGCCCGTTCTTGTTGAGAGAGGCCGCTTTGTGCGGCCTTTTTCATGCCTGCTTTGTGGGCGGTATCGGGGCGGCAGGGTGCCCTGTTCCGCTCATGTCCCCCGAACCGGCTGCGCCGGTTCTCCTCCTTGACTTCGCTGCACAGGGCACCCTGCCACCCCGATCTAAAACAGCGTTTGTGTTCCAGCGTGGGCATGCCTGAATGTTGGCGAGACGAGGACGCGGCGTGGCTGGCGCAGTGAGGTCAAGGAGGAGGCACGCAGCGCCCGGGGGACACGAACGGAGCCAGCCACGCCGTGGCCTTGTCCAGCGAAGGCGCGGTGCGCAGCATCGCCTACGGTTCGTCCACTAGGGGCGTCTTGTGACAGCGCGGGAGGCCGGCCATCAGGTCAACGGGTCCACACACCGCCCTCCAGCGACCAGCCGCCTCGCGGCTGCTGGCGCCAGTGATGGGGTTGCCAGCGGTAGCCGGGGCGAGGGCGGTCGTAGCGTCCCGGCACCCACTCGTAGCGGTTGCGCGACCATCCCCAGTAGCCGTTGATCCAGATCGCCCCGGTGTACGGCGCCACGGGAACCACCTCGGCATAGGGTTGGGGAGGCTGCTGCGGCACGACAACGGCGGGTTCGGGCGGGTACAGGGGGGCCACGACGCAGGCACTGAGCGTGGCTGCGGCCAGCGCGCTGGCCGCCATGCAGCGAAACGGGTGCAGGGTGTTCATGCTGGCAATTTACTGCGGTCAGACCGAGAAAGGTGGCTCTGGCACAGACTGTGACCGCTCTTTACCGGCTGATTACGCTCATGGGTTCGCTGGGTGGCTGTCGAGCCCCCTGGGGCACCGGGACCCTGTGGCAAACTCCCCCACTTTCCAGACAGCCAGAGACCGGTTCAGGGACCGGCCCACCGTTTTTCGACATGCAAAAAATCATCGCGCAGATCGCGCAGGAGATCAAAGTCCAGCCACGCCAGGTGCTGGCCGCCGTGGAACTGCTCGACGGCGGGGCCACGGTGCCCTTCATCGCCCGCTACCGCAAGGAGGTCACGGATGGCCTCGACGACATCCAGCTGCGTGAACTCGAGGCCCGCCTGGGTTACCTGCGCGAGCTTGAGGACCGCCGCGAGGCCGTACTCAAGAGCATCGCCGAACAGGGCAAGCTCAGCCCCGAACTGCGGGCCGCCATCGAAGCTGCGCCCACCAAGCAGGAACTGGAAGACCTCTACCTGCCCTACAAGCCCAAGCGCCGCACCAAGGGCATGATCGCCCGCGAGGCGGGCATCGAGCCGCTGGCCGACAAGTTGTTTGCCGACCCGACGCTGGACCCGGCGGTGGAGGCCCAGGCCTTCCTGGTGCCGGCCGGGCAGGTCGAGGGCGCCGATTTCACGACCGCCGCCGCCGTGCTTGACGGTGTGCGCGACATCCTGTCCGAGCGCTGGGCCGAGGACGCCGTGCTGGTGCAGAAGCTGCGCGAGTGGCTGTGGGCCGAGGGCCTGTTCACCAGCAAACTGGCCGCCGGCAAGAACGAGAACGACCCGGAAATCGCCAAGTTCCGCGACTACTTCGACTACGACGAGCCCATTGGCCGCGTGCCCTCGCACCGCGCGTTGGCGGTGTTCCGTGGCCGCACGCTGGAGCTGCTGGACGCCAAGCTGGCGCTGCCCGAGGTGCCCGAGCCCGGCAAACCCAGCATCGCAGAGGGAAAAATTGCGCTGCACCTGGGCTGGGGCCACAAGGGCCGGCCCAGCGACGACCTGCTGCGCAAGTGTGTGGCCTGGACCTGGCGCGTCAAGCTCAGCCTGTCCACCGAACGCGACCTGTTCGCCCGCCTGCGCGAAGAGGCCGAGAAGGTCGCCATCAAGGTGTTTGCCGACAACCTGCGCGACCTGCTGCTGGCCGCGCCGGCCGGCCCGCGTGTGGTCATGGGCCTGGACCCGGGCATCCGCACCGGCGTCAAGGTGGCCGTGGTCGATGCCACCGGCAAGCTGGTCGACACCTCCACCGTCTATCCGCACGAGCCCCGGCGCGACTGGGACGGCTCGCTGCACACCCTGGCCCGCCTGTGCGACAAGCACGGCGTCAACCTGATCGCCATCGGCAACGGCACCGCCAGCCGCGAGACCGACAAGCTGGCCGGCGAGCTGATCAAGCTCATGGCCAAGGCCGAACGGGTGATCGAGAAGGTGGTGGTCAGCGAGGCCGGCGCCTCGGTCTATTCGGCCAGCGAATTCGCATCCCAGGAAATGCCCGACGTGGACGTGAGCCTGCGCGGGGCGGCCAGCATCGCGCGCCGCCTGCAGGACCCGTTGGCCGAGCTGGTCAAGATCGACCCCAAGAGCATCGGCGTGGGCCAGTACCAGCACGACGTCAACCAGAGCGAACTGGCCCGCACGCTGGAAGCCGTGGTGGAGGATTGCGTGAACGGCGTCGGCGTGGACCTCAACACCGCCAGCGTGCCGCTGCTGTCGCGCGTGTCGGGCCTGAGTGCCAGCGTGGCCAAGGCCGTGGTGCGCTGGCGCGAGGCCAACGGCGCCTTCAAGAGCCGCAAGCAGCTGCTGGACGTGAGCGGCCTGGGCGCCAAGACCTTCGAGCTGAGCGCGGGCTTCCTGCGCATACGCGGCGGCGACAACCCGCTGGACATGACCGGCGTGCACCCCGAGACCTACCCGGTGGTGGAGGCCATCATCGACAAGACCGGCAAGCCGGTGGCCGAGCTCATGGGCCGTGCCGACATGCTCAAGGCCTTGCGGCCCGAGCTGTTCGCCAACGAGAAATTCGGTGTCATCACCGTCAAGGACATCCTGGGCGAGCTGGAAAAGCCGGGCCGCGACCCGCGCCCGGACTTCAAGGTGGCCCGCTTCAACGACGGCGTGGAAGACATCAAGGACCTGGTCGAAGGCATGATCCTGGAGGGCACGGTGAGCAATGTGGCCCAGTTCGGCGCCTTCATCGACCTCGGCGTGCACCAGGACGGCCTGGTGCACGTGAGCCAGCTCAGCCACAAGTTCGTCAACGACGCGCGCGAGGTGGTCAAGACCGGGGACATCGTCAAGGTCAAGGTGATGGAGGTCGATGTGGCGCGCAAGCGCATCGGCCTGTCCATGAAGCTGGACGCAGCGCCCGCCCGCAAGGACGGCCCGCGCGACAACCGCTTCGAAGGCGCCGGCCGAGGCCAGCAGGTGCAGCGCGGGCGTGATGCGCTGCCGCAGGGGAGCGCCATGGCGTCGGCTTTCGCCAAGTTGCAGGGACTGAAGCGCTGACATTGTTTGTTGATCAAGGCGCTCACCTATACTGAATCCTTTACGCCAGCCCACACATTTCTTCCATGGAACTTCAAGCGCTGCTCGCCAAGTCGAACGCCTTGCCCAGCATCCCGCGGGTGGTCTCCGAGGTCTTGTCCGAACTGGACGCGGACGACCCGAGCCCGCGCAAGATCGGCCAGCTGGTCGCCACCGATCCGGCACTGACGGCGCGCATGCTCAAGCTGGCCAACTCGGCCTTCTTCAACGTCACCCGCCAGATCAGCAGCGTGGACGACGCGGTGGGCATCCTCGGCTTCTCGCACGTGCGCACCCTGGTCACGGCGGTGGCGCTGTCCAGCAGCTTCAAGGCCGTGCCCGGCGTCAACCTGGAGCAGTTCTGGCGCTACAGCCTCAACACCGCCAAGGCCTGCCGCGCGCTCGCCCCGGGCCTGCGACTCAACGACGGCGCCGCCTTCACGGCCGGCCTGGTGCACGCGGTGGGGGACCTGGTCATGCACATCGGCATGCCCGAGGTGGTGGCCAAGATCGACTTCAGCGTCGCGCCGCTGGACCTCAAGCGCGCCGACGCCGAACGCGCCCACCTGGGCTACACCTACGCCGACGTGAGCGCCGGGTTCGCCAAGAAGTGGGACTTTCCGGACACCATCGTCAAGGCCTTGCAGCACCAGCTGCTGCCCTTTGAAGGCGACACCCACGAACCCATGGCGGGCGTGGTGCACATGGCATCCTGGCGCGCGCGTTGTCAGGAAATGAACATGGACCGCGAGGGCCTGACCAAGACCTTCCCCGACGTCGTGGCCATCCTGTTGGGCCTCGACCTGGAGCAGGTGCTGGACAAGGACCCGAGCGAATGGACGTCGGCCGGCGAGCTTTCCGCTTTCATCAGCTGAACATGGGCCCCCACGCTCACCACGTCGTGTATTCGCTGCCCCCCATGGGGGTGCGGCCTTGCTTGGGGCGGCCCGGCGCGGCGGCCTGAATGCCTATGCCATCCACCCATCCCCGACTCGAAGCCCTGTTCAAGCAGCCGCAGGCCTTGCCGGCGGCACCCGAGGTGGCGGCGCGGCTGATCGCGACCTTCAACAACGAGGATGTGGACCTGGGCAGCATCGCCCGCGACATCGACCGCGACCCGGTGCTGGCCGCCAAGGTGATGCAGCGCGCCAACTCGGCCTTTTTCCGCCTGCTGCGCCCGGTGTCGACGGCGCGTGAGGCGCTGATGGTGCTGGGCCTGAACAAGGTCCGGGCCCTGGTCATCAGCACGGCGCTGAACGACTGCTTTCATGCCGTGGGCACGCTCAACCTCGACCGCTACTGGCGCCACAGCCTGGTCACCGCCACGCTGGCACGCCACATCGCCTACCCGCTGCAGATGGACGAGAACCTGGCCTTCACCGCCGGATTGCTGCACGCCATCGGCGAGCTGGTGCTGCACGCGGGCCTGCCCGAAGCCATGACCGAGATCGACCGCCAGGTGGATCTGCTGGACCCGCAGCGCGCCCCTGTGCAACTGCAGATGCTGGGCTTCAGCCACGCGGATGCCGGGGCCGAACTGGCGCGGCGCTGGCGTTTCCCGCAGCGCCTGGTGGATGCCCTGGCGCAACACGTGGCGCCCCTGGAGGCGCCGCAGCCCGAGCCGCTGGCCGCGCTGCTGCACCTGGCCGTCTGGCGCGCCTGCATCCACGGCACGGCGGGCGAGCCCGACCGCCTGATCCACACCTACCCCGACGCCGTGGGCCTGGCCATGGGGCTGGACCCCGACGTGCTGGTGACCGAGGACCTGGGGCCGCTGCGCGAGCTGGACGCCGCGGCGTGATGGCCACACGTTGCACCTGAAACCATGCGCGCCCTGCGCCTGTACGCCGGACCAGCCGCGCTGCGCCACCTGCGGCGCCAGGGCCTGCAGCCCGCCGACGTGCGCGCCATCCCCGCGGCGGCAGGCGGGCCCAAGGGCCTGACGCTGGGGCCACTGGACCGCTTTCTGTTTGGCCACTGGCTGCCGCGGTCGAAGCAGCCCATCGACCTGATCGGCGCCTCCATCGGTGCCTGGCGCATGGCCACGGCCTGCCTGCACGACCCGGTGCCCGCCTTCGAGCGCCTGGAGCGCGACTACATCGCCCAGCATTACGAATTGCCGCCGGGCCAGAAACGCCACCGCCCGGAACACATCAGCGAGGTGTTTGGCCGCAGCCTGCAGGCCTTCTACGGCGGGCGCGTGGCCGAGGTGCTGAACCATCCCCGCTACCGGCTGCACATCGTCACCTCGCGCGGCCGCCACCTCATGCGGCGCGAGGCTGGCCTGCGCGCGCCGCTGGGCTACCTGGGCGCGCTGTTGAGCAACGCCGTGCACCGCAAGGCCATGGGCGCCTGGCTGGAGCGGGTGGTGTTTTCCTCGGTGCAAGAAGGCGCGGTGGCACCGCTGCCCTTTGCCACCCACGACTACCGCACCCGCCAGATCGCGCTGACCGAGGCCAACTTCATGGACGCGCTGCAGGCCAGCTGCTCCATTCCCTTTGTGCTCAGCGCATTGCCGGCGCCCCGCCGGGCGCCTACTGGGACGGCGGCATCACCGACTACCACCTGCACCTGGACTACCGCGCTGGCGACGGCATCGTGCTCTACCCCCATTTCCAGAAGCAGGTGGTGCCTGGCTGGCTGGACAAGCCCTGGACCTGGCGCCACCGGGCCAGCCACTTCCTGGACGCCATGCTGGTGCTGGCGCCCGACCCCGAGTGGGTGCGCCGCCTGCCCAACGGCAAGCTGCCCGACCGCACCGATTTCACCCGCTACGGCAACGACCTGGCCGGCCGCATGGCCGCCTGGAACGGCGCCGTGTCCGCCAGCCGGCAACTGGCGGATGAATTCGCCGCCTGGCTGGAACGGCCTGATCTGGGTCAAGTCTCGGCGCTTTGACGGGCGGCTTGCCGTGCCTTATTTCGGGTGCCGCCATCGGCCTAGGGCATTCTTGATGAGGCAATACACCCAACCGCAGGCACGATCATTGGCGTCATGCGTTTGCAGGACCAATCACGGCAATCCACACAACCCCATCTTTGTTGAACAAACGGTCCAGGACATTGATCGCCAATTGATCAACCATGTTGTTGTTGAATCGTGCGAATATCTCCCAGCCTCGCCGTTCCGCGATCAGGCTGAATCCTTGATCTGCATAGGCTTGTTTCAGGTTGCCCAGATTCAATGGCGCTTCATCTGGTGTGGGGGCCAGGGACAAGTATTCCTCGATTTTGGGGCGCATGGCCTTGTTCCACCAACGCACCGCAGATGGTTCAATGGCCGCGGTGGCGACAGGTTCGGCCAAGATGATTTTCCCCTTGGCGGACAAGGCATTGTGCAGAAGACCAAACAGCTCGTTCAGCTCGTGCGGTTCAAGGTGGTGCAGGAAGCCAACGCAGGTGATCAAATCAAATTGCTGGTTTGATTTTTTCAGAAATTCAAAGGCCTCACACGTTTCAAAGTGCTTGTTTGCCTTGATGTGAGACGTATTTGTTTTTGCCTTTTCAAGCATGCCTTCCGAGTGATCAACCAGGGTGATGGTCCTGAAGTTCGACCCAAATCTGACGCTCATGTGGCCTGTACCGGCTCCAAGGTCGAGCATGGCCAATGCGGGATGTTTCAGATATGTTTTGATGAATCTGAATGCACGGTCGTTGATGGTCTTGCGCGGTTGTACGATCAATCGATCGTAGTGCTTGGCAATAACGTTGTGGTGGTCCCTGTCAAGTTCATTGTGTGCGGTCGAGTGTTCCATATTGCTCGGAATCAAGTAGTTCTTAATGACGTCCCTGGGCTTTCGCCCGCCTTGATTCTGACATAAATGCTACGCATGGTCTGGGGTTGAACGGCCTGATCTGGGTCAAGTCGTGGCGCTGTGTCCCGGTGCCCACTGCCGGTGCGCAGGGATAATCGGGGCCATGGATGCCTTTCTGACCGCCGCCCTCTACCAGTTCGTCGACCTGCCCGACTTCGTGGCCCTGCGCGAACCGCTGCAGCGCTGCTGTGACGCGCACGCGGTGAAAGGCACCCTGCTGCTGGCGCGTGAAGGCGTCAATGGCACCATCGCCGGGCCCGAGGCGGGTGTGCGCGCCGTGCTGGCCCACCTGCGGGCGATCCCCGGCCTGGCGCAGCTGCCGCACAAGGAGTCGTGGTCCAGCAAGCCGCCTTTTCTGCGCATGAAGGTGCGACTCAAGAAGGAAATAGTCACCTTGCGGGTGCCCGAGCTCGACCCGAACAAGACCGTGGGCCAGTACGTCAAGCCGCAGGACTGGAACGCCTTGCTGGCCGATCCCGAGGTGGTCTTGATCGACACCCGCAACGACTACGAGGTCAAGATCGGCACGTTCAAAGGCGCCATCAACCCCGACATCAAGACCTTCACCGAACTGCCGGCGTGGATAGACGCCCAGCCCGCGCTGCAGGGCGCCAAAAAGCCCAAGGTGGCCATGTTCTGCACCGGCGGCATCCGCTGCGAGAAGTCCACCGCGCTCATGAAGATGAAGGGCTTCGACGAGGTCTACCACCTCGAGGGCGGCATCCTCAAGTACCTGGAGGAGGTCCCGCCGCAAGACAGCACCTGGGAAGGCGAGTGTTTTGTGTTCGACGAGCGCGTGAGCGTGGGCCACGGCCTGGTGCCTGGCCCTTACGAGCTGTGCCGGTCCTGCCGCTGGCCCCTGGGCCCCCAGGACAAGGCCTCGCCGCATTACGTTCAGGGCGTGAGCTGCCCCCATTGCCACGGCCAGCGCAGTGAAGAAGAAAAAACCCGGTTGGCCGAGCGCCAGCGACAGGTGGAGCTGGCTCAGGCAAGGGGGGAGCGGCACGTGGGCGCGCGGCTGGCACGGCCACAGGCCGATGGCGTGGCTCAACCGCTGGACTCCAATGGGCGGGACACCGTCCGCGTTGTCGAGGGTGGTGGTTTCGGGGGCTGAGCTGCCCGGCCAGCGGCCGATCCCGTTGGTCAGTCAATTCAACTTTTTGGTTGAATGAATTGTGAATGGCGATTACATTCAGCCACATGGTTGAATCAGAATCGCCTCAGCTGAACGACATCTTCCACGCGCTCGGCGATGCCACCCGGCGCGGGATGGTGGCGTCCCTGTCGCAAGGGCCGCGCACCGTGTCCGAGCTGGCCGCGCCGTTTGACATGAGCCTGGCCGCCGCGTCCAAACACATCAAGGTGCTGGAACAAGCCGGTCTGCTGCGCCGCGAGGTGCGCTGGCGCACCCACCACTGTCACCTGAACGCCGGCACCCTGGCCCAGGCCTACACCTGGCTGGCGCACTACGAGCGGTTCTGGACCTCGCGGCTCGATGCGCTCGACACCCTCCTGCGCGCCGAAGACGCGCACCCAATGCCCCCCACCACCAAGGACACACCATGAACGCCACGCATGTGCACAACCTCTTTGGCAGCCTGGGCCCCCAGGCCGAATTGCGCCTGGAGCGCCTGCTGCCCGGCCCCATCGAACGGGTCTGGGACTGGCTGACCGACAGCGACCTGCGCCGCCGCTGGCTGGCCGCTGGCGTCATGGAGCTGCGCGAGGGCGCCGAATTCGAGCTGGTCTGGCGCAACGACGAACTGACCGATCCGCCCGGCCAACGGCCCGAGGGCTTTGGCGAAGAGCACCGCATGCGCAGCCGCATCACCCACGTGAAAGCACCGCACCGTCTGGGCTTCACCTGGGGCGAGGCCAGCCATGTGTGTTTCGAGCTGGAGACCGTGGGCCAGCAGGTGCGGCTCACCATCGTCCACCAAGGCGCACCCAACCGCGACGTGCTGCTCAACGTGAGCGCCGGCTGGCATGCCCACCTCGATGTGTTGTCGGCCCGCCTGGGCGGTGACACGCCCGCGCCCCATTGGGACAACTGGGTGGCACTGCGCGTGGCTTACGACCAACGCTTCCAGCCGGTGTGAACGCCGGTTGACGGGCCCGCCGGCCTCACATCGCCTCGACCAGCATCCCCCGGTATTCATCCGCAGACGCAAGGCGCGGGTTGGTCTTGTGGCAGTGGTCGGCCAGCGCGCCGGTGATGACCTTGTCGAACAGGTCCTCGGTCACGCCCATGGCCGCCAGGCCGGTGGGCAGGCCCAGGCGGGCGTTCATGTCGGCGAGGGCGGTCGGGATGTCGCTGCCGGAGCGCAGGCCCATGGCCTGGGCCATGCGGTTCAGGCGGTCTTCCTTTTGCACCGTTTCGGCGGCGGCGTTGAAGCGCACCACGGCGGGCAGGAACATGGCGTTGAGGGTGCCGTGGTGCAGGCGCGGGTTGACGCCACCCAGGCTGTGGCTGAGGCTGTGCACGCAGCCCAGGCCTTTCTGGAAGGCCATGGCGCCGTGCATGCTGGACACCATCATGTTCATGCGCGCGTCGCGGTCGCTGCCATTGCGCGTGGCCGCCTCGATGTGGGCCCAGCCGCGGCGCAAGCCCTCCAGCGCGATGCCGTCGGCCGGCGGGTTGAAGGCCGGGGCCATGAAGGTTTCCATGTTGTGGGCGATGGCGTCCATGCCGGTGGCCGCCGTCAGCATGGGGGGCAGGCCCAGCGTGAGTTCAGGGTCGAGCAGAGCGGTCTTGGGCACCAGGTGCCAGCTGTGGAAGCCCAGTTTGCGGCCGTCGTCGACGATGAGGATGGCGCCCCGCGCCACCTCGCTGCCGGTGCCGGCGGTGGTGGGCACGGCGATCAGCGGCGGCACACGTTCGGTGATTTTGGGCGAGCCGCCTTCGATGGTCGCGTAGGTCTTGAGCGGGCCTTCGTGCGCCACGGCGATGGCCACCCCCTTGGCGCAGTCGATGGCGCTGCCGCCGCCCAGGGCGATCAGGCCATCGCAGCCCTGCGCCTGGTAGATGGCGGCGGCCGCGCGCACCGCCGCCTCGGTGGGGTTGGACGGTGTCTGGTCGAACACGGCGCTGGGCAGGCCGGGCAGGGCGTCCAGCGCCTTCTGCAGGATGCCGACCGCTTTCACACCCGCGTCGGTGACGATCAGCGGGCGCGTGATGCCGCTGCGTTCGCACTCGGCCGGCAGCAGCCGGATGGCGCCGAAGTCGATCTGGATGTTGGTGATGTAGAGGATGTTGGCCATGTTTGTCTCCGTGGTATTTCCCTAACTATACGGCCGGCAGGCTGGTAAAAATGACCAGCCCGCGACAGCTACCATTCACGCCATGAACCACCCGCACAACCCCCGCGCGCTGCTGACCCCGCAGATGCGCGGCGTGATCGACCGCATGGCGCGGCTCGGCCACCCGCCCATGCACGCGCTCACCGCCCAGCAGGCCCGCGCCCACTACGAAGCCGGCGCCGGCGTGCTGGACCTGGCACCGCACAAGATGGCCCGCGTGGAGGCGCTGCAGGTGCCCACCCGCGACGGCACCAGCCTGCCCGCGCGTCTGGTGGCGCCGACCCATGAGCCGTTGCCGGTGCTGTTCTACACCCACGGCGGCGGCTTCACCATCGGCAGCGTGGCCACCCACGACAGCCTGTGCCGCCACCTGGCCCACCTGGCGCACTGCGCCGTGGTCTCGCTGGACTACCGGCTGGCGCCCGAGCACAAGTTTCCCACCGCCGCCAACGACGCCTGGGACGCCCTGCAATGGCTGGCCGGCCAGGGCGCGGCGCTGGGACTGGACACCACCCGCCTGGCGGTGGGCGGTGACAGCGCCGGCGGCACGCTGGCCGCGGTGTGCGCCATCGAGGCCCGGGATGCCGGCCTGCCGCTGGCCCTGCAGATGCTGTTCTATCCCGGCACCACGGGCCACCAGGACACCCCCTCGCACCGGCACTTCGCCCAGGGCTTCGTGCTGGAGGAGCCGCACATCAGCTATTTCTTCAACCATTGCGTGCGAACCCCGGCCGACCGCGACGACTGGCGCTTTGCCCCGCTGTATGCGGACGACTTGGACGGCGTGGCGCCGGCCTGGATCGGCCTGGCCGAATGCGATCCGCTGGTGGACGAGGGCGTGATGTACGCCGATAAGCTGCGCCTGGCCGGCGTGCCGGTGGACCTGGAAATCTACCGCGGCGTGGTGCACGAGTTCATCAAGATGGGCCGCGCCATTCCCGAGGCGCGGCAGGCGCACGAGGACGCCGCGCGGGCGCTGCGGCAAGCCTTCGCCTGAACTCAGCGCGCTGAGGCTTCGCCGGCCAGGTCGTCGGGAATCTGGGTGTCGCCGAACAGCGACTGGCGGAAATCGATGTTCGCCGGACCGTCGTCGCTCATGGCCCAGAGGTAGAGGCGCTTGGCCGCCATGGGCTTGGCGAACAGGAAACCCTGCAGTTCGTTGCAACCCAGCTGGCGCAGGATATCGCGCTGCACATCGGTCTCCACGCCTTCGGCCACCACTTTCAGGCCCAGCGCCAGTCCCAGCTTCACCACCGCCTCGACCACGGTGCGGGCGTCGTTGCTGAATTCCAGATCCTTCACGAAACCGGCATCGATCTTGAGTTCCTCTGCCGGCAGCTGCCGCAGGTAGGCCAGGCTGGAATAGCCGGTGCCGAAATCGTCGATGGAGATGTGCACCCCGATGCCTTCGAGCTTGTCGAAGAAGGCCTTGCTGGTGGCGTTGTTCTCCATGGCCACCGATTCGGTGATTTCGCAGGTCAACAGCGTGGGGTTGACCTCGTAGCGCTTGAGCGCCGCGGCGATGCGTTCGGCGAGGTCGTCCTGGCGCAGCTGGTGCACCGACAGGTTGATGGCCACGCGCATGCGCAGGCCACCCTCGCGCCATTCGTGAATCTGGCGGCAGGCCTGGTCGATCACCCAGTTGCCCACGGCGCCGATCAGCCCGAAGCGCTCGGCCACCGGAATGAAGGCGGCCGGGCTGATCAGGCCCTTGCTGGGGTGGTTCCAGCGAATCAGGGCCTCGGCGCCGGTGATCTCGCCGCTGGGCGCATGGATCTTGGGCTGGAAATACAACTCCAGCTCTTGTTCGTCGATGGCCTTGCGCAGGTCGCGCAGCAGCTCCATCTGCTCGCGCGAGTCGGTCAGCATGTGGGGCTCGAAGAAGCAGAAGGTGCCACCACCGGCCGCCTTGGCCGCATGGGTGGCCGCGTCGGCGTGGGCCACCAGCATGGCGGCGGCGCCATCGTCCGGGCACAGTGCCAGGCCGATGGAGGCCTGCACCGGCAGTTCGCGGCCCTGCACCTCCATGGGCTCCGCGATGGCCTGCAGCAGCGCCCGTGCCCGCGCGGCCAGGACCTCGCGCGAGCGCGTCGCCGGCAGCAGCAGCAGGAACTGGTCGGCCCCCCAGCGCGCCAGGAACTCGGGCGCCTGCAGATCCTGGCCCAGCCGCTGGCCCACCGCGTTGAGCAGCCAGTCGCCGCTGGCGTGGCCAAAGGATTCGTTGATGGGTTTGAAGCCATCGATGTCGATGAACAGCAGCGCCATCGAGCTTCGGTCGCGTTCCGTGTCGGCGGCCTGTTCGCGCAGCCGGTGTTCGAAGGCCTGGCGGTTGGGCAGGCGCGTCAGCGGGTCGGTCAGCGACTCGCGTTCAACGTCGTGGCGGGCCTGCACCAGCGAGGCCCGCATGGACGTCTCGCGCCGCGAGATCACCAGGGTCATCAGCAGCAGCACCAGCGTGCCCAGCTTGGCCAGCAGGCCCAGCGCGTTGAGCGAGACGCCGTTGGCCACGGCGCTGCCCGTCTGTTGCGGCAGCGAGGCCGAGGCCACCAGCTGCGATTCGGCCAGCCACAGCCCGGTGGCCAGCAGCAGCGAGCTGGCCAGGCGCAGGCCGGTGTCGGTCCAGCCGTGGGCCCGGCGGTCGCGCAGCCACAGGGCCAGGGCCACGGGCAGCGCCATGCTCAGGGCGGCCAGGCCCAGTCCGCCCGGCGCCCACGGCAGGCCCGGCTGGAAACGGACGGCCAGCAGCGCGATGATGGACGCCAGCAGCGCGGCGGCGGTGGTCAGCAGGGCGCCGGCGCCCCAGGCCAGCGCCGCCCCCGGCAGCACCACCGAGGCCCAGACCCCCAGCGCCGCCAGGGCCACGCTGGCGGCCCAGGCCACCGTCAGCCAAGCGGTGTCGTAATGCACCGCGAAATCCAGCGGCTGCAGCATGACGTGGTTGATGTGCAGCGACCAGGCTCCGGTGCCCATGGCCAGCGCGGCCCCGGCCAGCCACTGCCAGCGGTCCGCATCGCCCGCGCGCACCGATTCGGCCAAGCGGGCACGGCATTCCAGCATCACGTGGGAGCACAGCAGGGCGAGCAAACCGGGCACCAGCCGGGCCAGCCAGGGGGACAGGGCGTCAGGAGGCATGGGCGGGTGGGGTGGGGCGCCGGGGTTTCAGCGCCGTCGCGCCCATGCACGGCCAGGGCTCAGGCGTGCGCGGGGGGGCGGGTTAAACAAGTGCTCGACCATGAAGATGCGTAAAGTCAACGCAAGAATAACCTTTGTTTACATTCTTGTGCATGTCTCGCCATGTGCTGGCACGCCGGGTGTCGGGCGTGCGCGACGTTTGGCGATCAGCGTGCGTCGCCGGGGCGGCTGGCGCTCTGTTCCATCTGCCGGATCCGTGCGCGGGCCTCGTCGCCTTCCGGGATCGGTTGGCCGCCGTCGCGCCACGCGATGGCGGCCTTGAAGCCCTCGGCCTGCGCGTAGCGGCGGAACCACATGCCTTCGGGGTTGTGGCGGGTGATGCCGTCGAACACGGTGGCCATCATCTGGGTCTGCTCCAGGCCGGCGCTCAGCATGGTCTGGTTGACCACCATCTTGTGCATGGCCAGGTGGCCGCGTGGCACGCCGGCGATGCGTTCGGCCAGCTTGAAGGTCTCGGCATCCAACTGATCGGCCGGCACCGCCAGGTTGGCCAGGCCCCAGTCGGCGGCCTGGCGGCCCGAGAGCACGTCGCCGGTGAACATGAGCTGCTTGGCCCGCGCCGGGCCGAGGCGAAAGCTCCACATGGCGGTGGTGGGGCAGCCCCACACACGGGTGGGCATGTAACCGATGCGGGCGTCGTCGGCCATCACCAGCAGGTCGCAGCACAGGGCGATGTCGCTGCCACCGGCCACGGCCGCGCCGTGCACCTGGGCGATGGTGGGCTTGGGGCTGCGCCACAGGCTCATGAAGTCCTCGGTGTTGCGTTTCATGTAGGCGTAGTCGACCATCGGGTCCCAGGGCGTCTTTTCCTGTTGGCAGGGGTGCTCGATCTGGCTCTGGGCGGTGTCGGCCAGGTCGTAGCCGCCGCAGAAGCCCTTGCCGGCGCCGGCCACCACGATCACGTGCACCTCGTCATCGGCGTTGGCCCAGTCCACCGCGGCGCGGATGTCGCGTGGTGTGTCGTCGGTGATGGCGTTGAGGCGTTCGGGGCGGTTGAGCAGCAGGCGGGCCACGCGGGGGTTGCGCGGGTCCTTGTCTATCGTCAGGGTGTTGTAGCTGGGCATGGAGTCTCCTCTGTCGAAAGACCCATGCTAGCGGCGCAGCGGTGGCACCCAGCGCCACGTGAGCGACACCAGCAGCGCGAAAGCCGCGTAGGCGGCCACGAACACCCACCACGGCAGGTCCCAGTAGAGCAGGCGGCCCAGCCAGTGGGCAATGAAACTGCCGCCATAGGCGGCCTGTCCGGCCAGGGTGCGCAGTTCCTGCTCCCACACCGTCAGCGGGCACAGCCGCCCGAGCGCGGCCTGCGCGGCGATGAACACCATGAGCAGCAGGTGCGTTAGCCGCCAGCCGCGCCGCCGCACCCCGTGCCAGCCCAGGCGGGCGCCAAGCAGCACCGCCGCCTCGCCCAGCACCACGAAGGCCACTACGCCCACGTGCAGCGCGAGCAAGGCGTCGGCCAGCACGGCCGCGAGGGCAGGGGAAAGGGGCCACATGGGCCCGATTGTCCCTGCGGGGCCGCAAAAACACCTCGGCCAACTAAAATCACGGGTTATCCACCAGGCCCCCCATGAACGCCCCCGTCGACGTTTCCTTTTTCGCGCGCGCCGCCAAGCCCATCACCAGCTACCGTCCTTATTGGGCGAAGCGCTTTGGCACCGCGCCTTTCCTGCCCATGAACCGCACCGAGATGGAGCGCCTGGGCTGGGACTCGTGCGACATCATCCTGGTGACGGGTGATGCCTACGTGGACCACCCCAGCTTTGGTATGGCCGTGGTGGGTCGGGTGCTGGAGGCGCAGGGCTTCCGGGTCGGCATCATCGCCCAGCCCGACTGGCAGAGCGCCGAGCCCTTCAAGGCGCTGGGCAAGCCCAACCTGTTCTGGGGCGTGACGGCGGGCAACATGGATTCCATGATCAACCGCTACACGGCCGATCGGAAAATCCGCAGCGACGACGCCTACACCCCGGGCGACATCGGTGGCAAGCGCCCGGACCGCGCCGCCATCGTCTACAGCCAGCGCTGCCGCGAGGCCTACAAGGACGTGCCCATCGTGCTCGGCGGCATCGAAGGCAGCCTGCGCCGCATCGCCCATTACGACTACTGGAGCGACAAGGTGCGCCGCTCCATCGTGGTGGACGCCAAGTGCGACCTGCTGCTCTACGGCAACGCCGAGCGTGCCCTGGTGGAGGTGGCCCACCGCATCGCCGCGCGTGAACCCATCGAGCAGATCACAGACGTGCGTGGCACCGCCTTCGTCCGCCGCCCGCAGGACCCCAGCAGCGAAGGCTGGTTCGAGCTGGATTCCAGCGAGGTCGACACGCCCGGCCGCGTGGACGAGCACATCAACCCCTACCTCACCACCAGCGAACAGGCTCAGGCCCAGGGCCAGAGCTGCGCCAAGGAAGAGGGCGACGGCCCCGCCATCGATACGTCGATCAAGCCGCTGACCTTCATGCCGCGCCAGCGCACGCCGCGCGAGCGCACCGTGATCCGCCTGCCCAGCTACGAGCAGGTCAAGAGCGACGCTGTGCTGTATGCCCACGCCAACCGCGTGCTGCACGTCGAGGCCAACCCGGGCAACGCCCGCGCGCTGGTGCAGGCCCACGGCGAGGGCACGACCGCGCGCGATGTGTGGATCAACCCGCCGCCCATCCCGCTGACCACGGCTGAGATGGACCACGTCTTCGACCTGCCTTACGCCCGCAGCCCGCACCCGGCCTACGCCGACGAGCACGGCCGCCACGATGGCGCGACCAAGATTCCCGCCTGGGAAATGATCCGTTTCAGCGTGAACATCATGCGCGGCTGTTTTGGCGGCTGCACCTTCTGCTCCATCACCGAGCACGAGGGCCGCATCATCCAGAGCCGGTCGGAGGAATCCATCATCAAGGAGGTGGAGGACATCCGCGACAAGGTCGAGGGCTTCACCGGCGTGATCTCCGACCTCGGTGGCCCCACCGCCAACATGTACCGCCTGGGCTGCCGCACACCCGAGATCGAAGCCGCCTGCCGCAAGCCCAGCTGCGTCTACCCCGGCATCTGCCAGAACCTCACCACCGACCACGGCCCGCTGATCAAGATCTACCGCCGCGCGCGCGAGCTGCGGGGCGTCAAGAAGGTGCTGATCGGCTCCGGCCTGCGCTACGACCTGGCCGTCAAGAGCCCCGAGTACGTCAAGGAGCTGGTGCAGCACCACGTGGGTGGCTACCTCAAGATCGCGCCCGAGCACACCGAGAGTGGCCCGCTGTCCAAGATGATGAAGCCGGGCATCGGCAGCTACGACAAGTTCAAGCAGCTGTTCGAGAAATACAGCGAAGAGGCCGGCAAGAAGCAGTTCCTGATTCCCTACTTCATCGCCGCCCACCCGGGCACCAGCGACGAGGACATGATGAACCTGGCGCTGTGGCTCAAGCGCAATGGCTTCCGCGCCGACCAGGTGCAGACCTTCTACCCCAGCCCCATGGCCACCGCCACGGCCATGTACCACTCGGGCATCAACACCCTCAAGGGCGTGCACCGCGACGAGCGTGGGGAAAAGGTCGACATCGTGCGCGGCGAAAAGCGCCGCCGCCTGCACAAGGCCTTCCTGCGCTACCACGACCCCAACAACTGGCCGCTGCTGCGCGAGGCCCTCAAGGCCATGGGCCGCGCCGACCTGATCGGCAACGGCAAGCAGCACCTGATCCCGACCTTCCAGCCGCTCACCGATGGCGGCTACCAGAGTGCGCGGCGCAAGAACAGCACGCCCGTGGGCAAGACCGCCGCGCCGGCCAGCCGTGCCGGCGCCACGCCGCGCAAGGGCAGCCTGCTGACCCAGCACACCGGACTGCCGCCGCGCGCGGGCACCGCGGCCGGTCGTGCTGCAGGCAAGACCAAGCCGCCGCGCTGAGTCGCCTGGGTGCCCCAGACTGGGGCGCGCCCCTAAAAAGGGGGTGGGCTTCTGTTTTACATTTGCTCCACAAATCGGCGGGCCATCCGGCCTGTCGGCACAACACCGAGGAGCCTCCATGTCCCCATCTCCCAACCCCGCCAAGCTGGCGGGCCTGGGCGCCAGCCTGTCCGTGCGCCTGCTGCTGCTGTTCGCCGGCGTGGCCGCCCTCCTGCTGGCGGCGCTGGCGCTGATCGGCTGGGTGACCTTCCTCAATTCGCGCGAGCGCGCGTTTGGCGAGATGCAGGACAACACGGCCGCGGTCGCGTCCATGCTGGCCCAGGTGCATGAAGCGGGCATGGCCTCGGCCAACCAGTCCTTTCCCCTGGTGGCCGACCAGATGGCGATGTCGCTGTTCGAGCCGGCCGAGCGCAATGGCAAGCCCACCCTCATCAACGCCGGTGTCGACGTGATGGGCAACGAGACCACGATGGACCACTTCCAACGCCAGACCGGGGGCGGCATCGCGACGGTGTACGTGCGCGACGGCGACGACTACCGGCGCATCGCAACCAGCCTGAAAAAGCAGGACGGCAGCCGCGCCTTCGACACCCTGATGGACCGCCAGCACCCGGCCTACGCCCTGATCCAGCAGGGCAAGCCTTTTGTGGGCCGCGAGGTGCTGTTCGGCAAGACCTACATGGGCCGCTACGAGCCGGTGCTCAAGGACGGGCGCTCCGTCGGCATCCTGGCCGTGGGCCTGGACATGACACCGCAGTTCAAGTCGCTGACGCAGACCATGCAGCTGTTCGCGCGCGAGCACAACCGCGTCTTCTCGCTCGACCTGGGCAGCGGGGCCCTGCTGGGACAGACCCAGGTTCCGGCCATCGAGGCCGATTCGCCGTTGCTCAAGCGCTGGCGCGACGAGGTGGCCGCCGGCAAGACCAAGGGCGTGATCCCGATGCAGACCCTGGCCTTTGCCGGGCTGCAGGGCGACGACGTCAACCTCGCCTGGTCCTACTACCCGCAGTGGAACTGGGTGGTTGTCAAGGCCGAGCGCGACAGCGACAGCACGGCGCTGGCCCGCCGGGGCGTGCTGACGCTGCTGGGTGTGGTGTTCCTCGGCCTGTCCCTCGCGGGGGCGCTGGTCGCCTACGCCATCCGCCGCATGGTCACGCGGCCGCTGCAGCAGGCTTTGGCCGCGGCCGAGAACCTGGCCCGCAACGACCTGAGCCAGCCGCTGGCGCCGAGCAGCCAGGACGAGGTCGGCCGCGTGCTGGCCGCGCTGGAGTCGGTGCGCCTGCACTGGGTGGGCAGCCTGTCGCAGATCCGCGAGGTGGCCGGGAGCCTGGGCACGGCCAGCGCCGAGATTGCCAGCGGCAACCACGACCTGAGCGCGCGCACCGAGTCGGCCGCCGCCAGCCTGGAGGAAACCGCCAGCAGCCTGGACACCCTGACCGCCACCGTGCGCCACAGCGCCGAGGCGGCCCAGCAGGCCAACCAGCTCGCCAGCAGCGCCGCCAGCGTGGCGCACCGGGGCGGCCAGGTGGTGGGCGAGGTGGTCAGCACCATGAGCGAGATCAACCAGAGCAGCCAGCGCATTGCCGACATCATCTCGGTCATCGACGGCATCGCCTTCCAGACCAACATCCTGGCGCTGAACGCCGCCGTGGAGGCCGCCCGGGCGGGCGAGCAGGGGCGTGGTTTTGCCGTGGTGGCCGGCGAGGTGCGCACCCTGGCCCAGCGCAGCGCCCAGGCCGCGCGCGAGATCAAGGACCTGATCAACAGCAGCGTCACCCGCGTGCAGGCGGGCAGCGCGCTGGTGGAGCAGGCCGGCAGCACCATGAGCGAAATCGTCAGCAGCGTGCAGCGCGTGAGCGACATCATGGCCGAGATGCAGGCCGCCACCACCGAACAGCGCGACGGCATCGCCCAGGTCAACAGCGCGGTCATCCAGCTCGATCAGATGACGCAGCAGAACGCCGCGCTGGTGGAGGAAAGCGCCGCCGCCGCCAGCAGCATGCAGGAGCAGACGCGCGCCCTGAACGAGGTGCTGAAGGCCTTCCGCACCGGGGGGTGAGGCGGGCGCCGCCGCGCCGCAGAGCAGCAGGCCGAGGCACCGGCGCACCGAGCCAGGCCAGCGCGCACGCCCCGGGGCTGCGGCGCCGTGCTCAGCAGCGGCTGCGCGCCAGCGCCGCGCCCTTCACCAGGGCCTCCAGCTTCTTCAGCGCCACCTCGCGCTTCATGGGGGCCATGCCGCAGTTGGTGCAAGGGATGAGCCGCTCCCTGGGCACGAACTGCAGCGCCCGGCCTATGGTCTCGGCCACCTGCTCGGGTGTTTCCACTTCGTCGCTGGCGACGTCGATCACGCCCACCATCACGTCCTTGCCCGCCAGCAGGGCCATCAGCTCGGGCGGCACGTGCGAGTGGTAGCACTCCAGGCTGACCTGGTGGATGCTGCTTTTCGCCAGCGCCGGGAACACCTGTTCGTATTGCCGCCACTGCTCGCCCAGGGTGGCCTTCCAGTCCACGTTGGCCTGGATGCCGTAGCCGTAGCAGATGTGGACGGCGGTGGTGCAGCTCAGGCCCTGGGCCGCGCGCTCCAGCGCCCGCACGCCCCAGTCGGCCGCCTCGGCCATGTAGACATTGAAGGCCGGCTCGTCGAACTGGACGATGTCCACCCCGTCGGCCTGCAGCGCCAGCGCCTCCTGGTTCAGCAGCTCGGCGAAGGCAAAGGCCATCTTCACGCGGTCGCCGTAGAAGCGGTCGACCACGGTGTCGACGATGGTCATGGGGCCGGGCAGGGTGAACTTGAGCCGGCGCGTGGTGTGGGCGCGCGCCAGCTGGGCCTCGAAGGCGTGCACCCGGCCCTTGAGCCGCAGCGGCGCCACCACCTGCGGCACCATGGCCTTGTAGCGGTCGTTGCGTATGCCCATCTCCACCTTGTGCTCGAAGTCGATGCCCTCGACCTGCTCCAGGAAACCGTGCACGAAGTGCTGGCGCGCCTGCTCGCCATCGCCAATGACGTCCAGGCCCGCGTCCTCCTGGGCCTTGATCCACAGCAGCGTTGCGTCGGCCTTGGCCTGCTGCAGCTCAGGGCCCTGGGCCTTCCACTGCGGCCAGAGTTTTTCGGTTTCGGCGAGCCAGGCGGGTTTGGGCAGGCTGCCGGCGATGGCGGTGGGGAACATCGGCTGGTCTCCTTGTGAGGGGGTTCAACGCAGGGGAATCGGCGTGGCCGCGTCCACCGGCACCGCCGTCACCGAATTCTGCGGCGAGCCCTCGATCACGCGGTCGGAATAGGTCAGGTAGACCAGCGCGTGGCGCTTGGCGTCGACCATGCGCACGATGCGCAGGCGCTTGAACACCAGGCTGGTCCGCTCGCTGAAGATTTCCTCCTGCTGCCGGATCGGCTTGGGCACGCCGATGGGCCCCACCTGCCGGCAGGCGATGGAGGCTTCCGACTTGTCCTCCGCCAGCCCCAGCGCGCCCTTGACCCCGCCGGTCCTGGCGCGCGAGACGTAGCAGGTGACACCGTTGACGCCCGGGTCGTCGTAGGCCTCCACCACGATCTTGTGGTCGGGGCCGATGAGCTTGAACACCGTGTCGACCGCGCCGATTTCCTCGGTGTTGGCGGAACAGGCGGCGGTGGCGGCGAGCAACAAGGCCAGGGTTGGAATGAGGCGGGACATGGGGTGGGGCTTTCGTGGTGTGGCAGACGATGGTCGACACCTTAGCAGCACGTGGGCCGGGTGGCCCCAGTGCTGGCTGGGCTGTGCTCGCCGGGTAGGCTTGGTCCAGTTGGTGCTCGAGAGGCGGAAAACGACCCTAAGGAGCCGTTCAGGGTTTCTGGCCCAGCGTCGGCAGTGCACCGATTCCAGTCAACATGCCACTGCAAGCCGGGTTCACCGTTCTAGCTGGCGCCAAGGCAACCTTCGAGCATCCGTGAACATTTGGACGAACGGCGGCGGTGTGTGTAGAAAGCAGCCGCAGTAATCGCACTGTATCGGGTAGTACAAGCTAACTGTTCGATCATCACACTTGGTCATACGATTGATGGTATCTGCTCTTAACTTAGGTTGCCCCGTGCAGCGCCGCAACCATGAAAAGTGAGCGCGCATCAGCTCTCTGGAGGGCCGGAAATCGCTCCTTCTTCACACAAGGGGCTCGAAAGCCCGCAATTCAGCGCTACTATGCTGCAATAGCCAACGTATTTGGAACCAAATGTCACTCGAACAAGTCTTCGTCGAGCAAGCAGAGTATCTGGAGGATAAGTCCTTCAATGAATGGCATGCACAGCACCCAGACGAAAGCAAGATTCTCCGCAAACTAACTCAAGGGGGAGCGAAGTTAATCTCAGGACCGCGTGGGTGCGGTAAGACCACCCTCATGCTAAAAGGCTTTCACTCGATGCTATCGAGCTCGGACGCTGCCTTCCCTGTTTACGTAAACTACAAGCGCTCTCTTTCCATCGAGCCTATCTACAAGAGTGGAACAGACGGCACTTACTGGTTCAACCAGTGGGTACTGTTGAAGCTTTACCTTGGCGTATACGACACCTTGAGACGCTTGGGGAGCGACCTTGAATTGTCCATATCCCAAGAGGAAGCTAGCAAAGCCGCCTCATTACTGGAGATGTCCAATGCTTCGCAGGTTAGCCTCCGCCCTCTGTCGGTCCCATCTCTGGAAGAAGACCTGTTGAGGGCTACGGAAAAAATGAGACGCTCTCGGTGCGTGCTGTTGCTAGACGACGCTGCACACGCATTCTCAGTGGACCAGCAGCGAGATTTCTTCGATTTTTTCAGGCAAATCAAATCCCAGTATATCTCTCCTAAAGCAGCCGTCTATCCCGGTGTAACGAACTACTCATCATCCTTTCACGTCGGCCACGATGCGGAGCAGATCGATGTCTGGATCAAGCCGGACAGGGAGGAATATCTCGGGTTCATGCGGTCGTTTGTCGCAACGCGCTTTCCGCCCGCACTCGCTGCGACCATGTTTAGCTCAGAGTCACTAGACCTACTCAGCTTTGCTTCGTTCGGAGTACCTCGGACTCTACTAAACATGCTTCACGAACTCGCCATCGAGAAGGAAGGTGAGCTCGTTGGGATCAATCTGAATCGAACGGAGGTGCTCAGAGTGATCAAGCAGTCATTCTCGAACACTAAGAAGCTTTTCACGTCTCTTTCTGCCAAGCTCCCCGTTTACAGAACCTTCATAGATACAGGGGAGTTGATCCTTACGAACTCTGTGGCGTTGGTGAAGGCATACAACAAAGGAAAGCCAACAGAACGGCAGAGTGTTTCGATCGCATTGGCCACTGAAGAGCTTACCCATGAGTTATCGAAGGTTTTCTCGCTGTTTCAGTATGCTGGCCTCTGTATACCGAGGGAAGAGCTCGTGAGCCGAGGCGAGAAAGGTCGATTTCAGATTTTCGCTCTGCACTATGCTGCGCTAGTTGATGCCAACGCGCTGATCGGTTCGAAATCGCTAAGTGTTTCTGAGTATATTACTGCATTTTCGAAGCGGAACGCCCATGAATTCACGCGCACGAAAGCAGCAAGTCTGACTGGTGCTGCGAGGGACCCGTTTGCACTATCGCTTCCTCCCTGCATCGTGTGCCAGACACCGCGAGTTTTCGAGGACGCTAAATTTTGCGCCAGCTGCGGCAGTCCACTGACTGCCCCTTCAACGTATCTGGCTCTCATGAATGCGGATATCGACAAGTTGCCACTCACGAGGACGAGAATTAACAAAATCAAGGAACAGTCTTCGATTCGTAAAATAAAAGACATCCTATATGACCAAGAGCACCGGGCTTTACTCGGGGTCGATCGAATCGGTAGCTATTGGGCAGCAAGAATCGTTGCTTTGGCAGAGGAGTTCGTTGAATGACTTGGAGGACCTCGGCTTGCATGTCCATAGGCAGAGTTCCCTGCCCCGACGCAAACTCTCTGGTGACTCCGATGGGCCGGAAGCGCCCTTCGGCTATTGATGATTTCTATGCATCCACAAGCACCGCGCTTACAAGAGTTGATCCAAATTTCATATCTAGCTATGGCGATGACGTTGTGGGCCTGCTGTTTGTCGGCTTAATCTCTTCGACCGAAAATTATTTCAGAGACATTCTTGGGTTCACACTAACCATCTGCCCTGTTGCACAAGCTTATTCTTCGGATGAGAAAGTCCAGCTTGGCTCACTGCTCTGGGCAGAAGGTTCGCTGCAGAATCGTTCTGCTTTCGAATTTCATGCATTCTCTAGTGCTGAGAGTATCCGGAAGGCAATTCAGAACTTTACTAACTATCAAGTTCGAACCAATGGTACATTTGCTTTGATGCTAAATGAGTACGATAAACTGTGCGAGTTGCGGCATGCAGTCGTCCACTCTGGACACATTGTGGCCGGGAAGAACGCAATCAAATTAGGCCTGAGAAGAAGTGCGATTCCCCTTAAGGTGAAGCTGGGCTACGCCGAACTGCAGGCTGCCGGCAGCGTGTGTACGGCGTTAGTGCAGGCGGCCAATACAGAGCTTTTCGAGGCACTTGTTGTCCGATGGGCGACAACTTGGCGCAATCTTCCATCATGGACGCCCGCCAACGAAGTCAAGTTGCTCCGTGCAATCCGTGCCGCATTCCTGTCCAAGAGAGACGGTGCGAACAAGACGATCACGGGAGCAAGCAAGACTAATCAGTTTGAATCTGATGTTCGAGCTGAATTCAACCTTTAGCTGCTCTACGTTCCTTATCCGCCAATCGCTGGAATAGGCTTCCGTACTATAGAACTGCTGCGCTTGGCTTCAAGGGAACAAGACAGGCCGCGTGATTCTCGCACCAGCCTAGTCAGCGTCCACCTACAGCGGTTCCTCGCCGATCACGTTTGCCAATGTCAGGTATAGCTCACCAACGTCATCGGGTGGCTCAAACCAGCTGAACGCAGTGAGCCTGAGCGGTAACTCGACTGATTCTTTCCTGTCTCCGTTTTTGTCCGAAAGCAGCGTCTGCAGACGACCCATCAGCGACATTTACGCCGATCAGCCTAGTCTATTGAAAGCATTCGATCAAACGCAAGGGCCTCCGTAGCTTAACAAATGTGCTGTTATTACCATTAAACTCCTCGCGCTACTGCATTCTGTATATCGAGAGAAGATATCCAGCGCTATAAGCCACGGAGCATAACTGATTGACACCTCTAGTCAATCGTCAGGCAGCCATTTCCCGCAGGTTATGTGAGATTCACCACGAGAATAGTAGTGGCACTTCATGCAGGTATTACATCCGCCAGTTCGGTCAGCTAAGTAGTTCGGGTTCGCGATCAGGTCTCTACAAATTCCGATGTGCACGTTTGAAGGCACCGAATCATCCCAAGCGCCAGTTGATCGACCAGACATAACAAAACTCTTTAATGGATGGCGTGCCGCAATGTCCAGTGTTGCCTTTTCGCGTTTCGACAAGATCGCAGGTGTGGAGGGATAGATCAGACGCTTGTTGACGTTATAAAAGCCTGCAGACACATCAATGTAGTTAACAGGCAAGGCCGCTATCTCATCCGCGAACTGTGAGGCCCGATCTTGATCTAGTACTGGATGACCGGCCCACATTGAAAACCGAACCGAAGTCTCAATATGGCTTGAGGCCAATTCATCCACCCAACGACAGATAGACCGAAACGCAAAGTCGGCGTGGGAAGACAGACGACGATCCACCAGAACGTTGAACAAATAACCGTGTGCAGCGTGAAGTTGAATGTGCCGGAAGCCAGCTTTGATTGCGAGTTCTGTGCCGCGAAATAGCTCGTCGAACGCTGCTCTTGCAGCCGTTGCCGAAATAGACGCTCCGAGCGTTTTGTACTCGCTCAGTGGGTCCCTTCCCGCGCGGGGGACAAATTGCTTCATTCCGATGTAGTTGCGCCACGCTGAACTGAGCTGAACACCCGCTAACGCACCTTGTTCTGAAATTGTTTCAGCGAGCTCTTGCCATGACCCCGAGTCAGAAATCTCAGCGCAAACATCATTGCTTCCGATTCCTAGTGGTGTGACTACGTTTCCCACAATTGCACAGTGAAGTCCGTTTCCACTGCGGCTACGATAAAAATCTCGACATCTTGAGTCGGGCTCCCCTCCAACGGCAAATCCGGTGTTCACCGCAAGGAAGAAGTACTTCCTAGTTTCGACGCAACTGCGCATAACGTGACTCGTTTTTGCGCATTTTTTCCAAGGTTTCAGCCTGGAGGTCAATGCCTAAGATGGCACCAATGCGAATGATATATATTAAGCTATCAACCAATTCCTCCTTCAAGTGATTTTCGGCCTCTGGCAACTCGAATGGATATTCGTTGGGCCGATCAAGTTTGATATTGACCTTCTTGACAATATTTGAGAATTCACCGATCTCTCCAAACAATCCGACGAGGTCTTTAGTGAGCTGCCGGTATTTCTCTTGTATTGTAGGGAAGTGCACAGGAAATCCGTGCGATTCATCCATTTTTATTTGCATTTCTACTATTTTATTCAGCTCCATCATCTTACTCCTTGTCACGAACCCAAACGAAGATTGCGACGAGTGCGGTTGAAATAAGGTTAGTCCATATTGCGACCGCTATTTCGAACCACTTATTTGTCACCGCAGAAAGGACCAGAGCATTTAGGAATATGGCGCCTAGAATCGCCCAGTCGATGCGGCGCTGTCTTCGCTGTATCTGTCGCAGTGCGCTGACGGTAGCACTTGGAAGTATTTTGTATGCCTCTACTTCCTCGCTGTCTACTCGCGGATCGTTCTTGAGTTCCTCATACGTCTTTTGAAGCTGGTGCCTGATCGGCCAGATTTGTGTCTGAAAACCATGCTGCCCGCAGTAAGGCTTTCTTGCAGCGCTGGAAAGCATCGAAAAATCGACTTTCGCGATGGACTCGCCTACAGGCAATTCGATAAATTTTTCGCTCAAGTTTTGCGTAACTATGCCCATACGTCCTGAAAAGCCAGGATCGGCGTATGTGCTAACTGGACTTAGTCCGATGCTAAAAAGTGACCCCTTACTGGTGACGCGCGCGATCACGTCATGCGGAATAACCAACTCCTCAAAACTAATTAGGACGACGCGGTGACCAGGCTTAATAAGGACAGTACCATTCGCCGTTACGTCAATTCGCCTGTCCCCCTCAGTCAAGTCGTAGTACACGGTGCCCATGCGAAGCTCGTAGCAAGCCGGCCCGAGTTGTCGAGCGACCCCGTTTCGCACGAGCTCGCCCTTTGCCATGCGGGCCTCTATTTCGAAGTCAGATAATGTTGTCATCGGGTGTTTTCGTTTTAATATGATTTCTACCTGCCCTGTTGGCTAGACTCCAAACGTGCATGTAGAGAATGAGAGCTTCTAGTCTACTCGGCCGTTCGATGCGTAAGCGGTAGCCTGCTAGTCAAGCACTCGATGCTGCTTTTCTAGCCCAATGGTCGTTTTGTAAACAGTGTTCAGGCCCACGTTTATCTCACTGAAGGCAGTCGCTGGTTACTGGCTGCTTATGGCCGACCGCCGACACAGCCAAACCCCGGACAATTAACCTTCAAGGCTTGGCTGTCATTCAGAGAATCTCAGAACGGGTAATGCCGCGGCGTCGTCTGCACCGTGATCCAGCGCAGCTCGGTGAACTCGGCGATGCCGGCCTTGCCGCCGAAGCGGCCGATGCCTGAGCCTTTGACGCCACCAAACGGCATCTGCGCCTCGTCGTGCACGGTGGGGCCGTTGACGTGGCAGATGCCGCTGTCGATCTTGCGGGCGACGTTGAAGGCGCGGGCGATGTCTTTGCCGAAGACGGCGGCGCTGAGACCGTATTCGTTGTCGTTGGCGCAGGCGATGGCTTCTTCGGTGTTCTTCACGCGGACGATGCACTTGACGGGGCCGAAGGTTTCCTCGTGGTAGATGCGCATCTGCGGCGTCACAAAGTCGAGCACGGTCGCGGGCATGAGGGTGCTGGTGGCCTTTTCGCCGCACACCAGCTTGGCGCCTTTGGCCAGGGCGTCGTCGATGAGGGCGTTGCAGTGGTCCACGGTGCCCTGGCCGATGACGGAGCCGAGCACCACGGGCTCGGGTTTGCGGGGGTCGCCCAGGGGCAGGTTCTTGGCCTTGTCGGCGAACTTCTTCACGAATTCGTCGGCGATCTTCTGGTCCACGATGAGGCGTTCGGTGCTCATGCAGATCTGGCCGCTGTTGGCGAAGCAGCCGAAGGCGGCGCCGTTGACGGCGTCTTCGATGTCGGCGTCGTCCAGCACCACCAGCGGGGCCTTGCCGCCCAGCTCCAGCACCACGGGCTTGAGGTATTTGGCGCAGGTCATGGCAATGACCTTGCCCACGCGGGTGCTGCCGGTGAAGTTGACGCGGCGCACGGCCGGGTGGGCCACGATGGCTTCGACCACGGCGCCGGCGTCGGCCGGGGCGTTGGTGATGTAGTTCACCACGCCGGCGGGGAAGCCCGCGTCTTCAAACGCTTCGACGATGAGCTGGTGGGTGCGGGGGCAGTTTTCGCTGCCCTTGAAGATGACGGTGTTGCCGCAGGCCAGCGGCACGCAGATGGCGCGCACGCCGAGGATGACGGGCGCGTTCCACGGCGCGATGCCGAGCACCACGCCGGCGGGCTGGCGCACGCCCATGGCCAGGCTGCCGGGCACGTCGGACGGGATGACCTCGCCGCTGATCTGGGTGGTCAGCGCCGCAGCCTCGCGGATCATGCCGGCGGCCAGGAAGACGTTGAAGCCGGCCCACATGCCGGTGGCGCCGGTCTCGGCGGCCACGGCTTCGATGAACTTGGGCGTCTTGGCTTCGAGCGCGTCGGCGGCCTTGAGCAGCAGGGCGCGGCGAACGCCTGGGCCGGTTTCGCTCCAGGTCTTGAAGGCTTCGGCGGCGGCTTCCACGGCCATGACGGCGTCGGCGGGCGAGGCGGCGGGCGCGCGGGTGGCCACGCTGCCGTCGAGCGGGTTGCGGCGCTCGAACGTGGCGCCTTTTTCGGCGGTGACCTTGAGGCCGTTGATGAGCATGGACATGTCGGACATGGGGTTCTCCTTGGCTTGTGTCGATAGAGAGGTTCAGGCGGTGGCCACGGTTTTCTTGCGCCGGGCCACGGCGTCGGCGGCGTTGGTGGTGCCGGTGGCGGGGTCCTTGTCGGCGCCCAGGTAGGCTTCGCGGATGACGGTGGAGCGCGCCAGCAGCTTGGCCGGGCCGCTGGCCACCAGGCTGCCGCGTTCCAGCACGTAGCCGCGGTCGGCCACGGCCAGGGCTTTCTTCACGTTCTGCTCCACCATCAGCACGGTGGTGCCGGCATCGGCGATGCGGCGTGCGATGGCCAGCAGCTCGTCCACCATCTTGGGCGCGAGGCCCAGCGAGGGCTCGTCCAGCATCAGCAGGCGCGGCGCGCACATCATGGCGCGGGCCACGGCCACCATCTGCTGTTCGCCACCGCTCATGGTGCCGGCCAGCTGGGTGGCGCGTTCGCGCAGTTTCGGAAAGTCCTTGAAGGCCTGTTCCATGCGCTGCGGGCGCTGTGCCTTGGGCACCAGCCAGGCGCCCAGCTCCAGGTTCTCGGCCACGGTCAGCTGCGGGAACAGCTGCCGCCCTTCGGGCACCAGGGCCACGCCGGCCTGCACGATCTCGTGGGTCTTCTCGGGCAGTTCATCGCCATTGAGCAGCACGTTGCCGCCGCGCGGGATGAGGCCGTTGAGGGCCTTGAGCAGGGTGGTCTTGCCGGCGCCGTTGGGGCCCAGCACCACGGTGAGGCCGGGGCGGATGTCGAGCGTGATGTCGCGCAGCACCAGAAAGGCGCCGTAGCCGGCGGAAAGGTTCTCCACCTGCAGGTGGGCGCTGGTGCTGCCGCCCAGGGTGAAGGCTTGGGGGCGGTGCCACATCATGTTGCGGCCTCCTCGGTCATCTCGTCGCCCAGGTAGGCCTCGATCACCTCGGGGTTGCGCACCACCTCGCGCGGCGTGCCGTCGGCGATCTTCCTGCCCTGGTGCAGCACGATGACACGCTCCACGTGGCGCAGCAGCGTGGTCACGGCGTGCTCGATCCAGACCACGGTCAGGTCCAGCTCGTCGCGCAGGCGGCGGATCAGGCGGGCCATGTCCTCCACCTCGTTTTCGGTCAGGCCGGCGGCCACCTCGTCCAGCAGCAGCATGCGCGGGCGCGTGGCCAGCGCCATGCCGATTTCCAGCAGGCGCTGCTGCGAGGGCGTGATGGCGGCAGCGGGCAGATCGGCCTGCGCGCTCAGGCCAATCAGGCCGAGGATGCTGTCGGGTGTGCGCAGCACCCAGGGCACGCCGCTTTCTTCGCCCCACAGAAGGTACTTGCGCGGGCGTTTGCCGGCGAATTTGAGGCCGAAGGCGATGTTGTCGCGCACCGTCATGTCGCCAAAGGTGCGCGGTGTCTGAAAGGTGCGCGCCAGGCCGTGGTGCGCGAAGCGGTGCGGGCCTTTGCCGGCGAGCTGTTTGCCGCGCACGGCCAGGCGGCCGCTGGTGGGGCGGGTCACACCCGAAATGGCGTTGAAGAAGGTGGTCTTGCCGGCGCCGTTGGGGCCGATGATGCCGACCAGCTCGCCGGGCAGAAAGGTGGCGCTGACGGCGTCCACCGCGACCAGGCCACCGAAGCGCACCGTCACCTCTTGCGCGTCCAGCAGGGGTTGTTTCGCGTCAGTAAACATGGCGCTGCTCCCGGCGTTTCTTTTCACGGTCCTTGCGGCGCTGTTTCTCGCCGCTGACCTCGTCCTTGACGTCGGTCCACCAGGCCTTGAGGTCGTTTTTCCAGCCCTTGAAGGTCTCGGTGCGCAGCGAGGCCAGGCCACCCGGCAGGTACAACACCGAGAGGATGAGCAGCAGGCCCAGCGACATCATGTAGAGCTGCGGCACCTGCAGGCGCAGCGTCTCGGCCAGCACGCTGAAGACGATGGCGGCGATCAGCGGGCCCCACAGCGTCATGGCGCCGCCAATCAGCGCGATCAGCACCGTCTGGAAACCGATGAAGGGGTTGAACACGGTGTGCGGGTCGATGTAGGTCCAGCGCACGCTCATGGCCGCGCCCACCGCACCGGCGATGGCCGCCGTGAGCGCGAAGCCGGCCACCTTGACGATGCGGGTGTTCACGCCCAGGGTCTGGGCCCGCTGCTCATCGGCGCCAATGCCCTGCAGCGCCAGGCCGAAGCGGGTGCGGCGGATCCAGATGGACAGCGCCACGGCCAGGACAGCCAGCAGCAGCACGGTGAAGTAGATGGTCTCGCGCTCGGGCACCACCATGAGCACACGGCCCACGGTGCCCGTCACGCTTTTCTCGAAGTAGCTGATGGCGTGGCGGATCAGCTCCGTCATGCCGAAGGTGAGCACCGCGAAGTAGGTGCCGCGCAGGTGCAGCACCGCCGCGCCCATGAACACGGCCACGGCGGCGGCGATCAGCGCGCCCAGCACGATGACCTGCTCCCACGGCATGGACTCCATCAGGATGGCGCTGGTGTAGGCGCCAATGCCGAAGAAGGCCGAGGTGGCCAGCGACAGGTAGCGCGTGGTGCCGCAGAACAGCGCCCAGCTGGACGACAGCGCCACGTACATCAGGCAGGTGAGCGCCATGGAGACGGCGAACTCGCTGGCAAAACCGGGCAGGGCCACGGCCCAGCCGGTGAGGCCGAACAGGACCAGCAGGTCGCGGATCAGAAACTGTCTGGAGGTCATGCTTTTCTGGATTTCCGCGTGAAGAGCCCTTCGGGACGCAGCAGCAGCACGCCAATGAACACGACGTAGCTCAGCAAGGCCTTGAGCGACGGGTTGGTGAAGTGCATGCCCACGGCTTCGATGACGCCCAGCAGCAGGCCGCCCGCGAGCGCGCCGCCCATGCTGCCGAAGCCGCCGAGCGTGATGACGATGAGCGCGGTGACGGTGTAGGGCTCGCCCATGGACGGACTGATGGTGTAGGCCATGGACAGCAGGCAGCCGGCCACGCCCGACAGGCCCAGGCCGATGCCGAACATGAGCGGGTGCAGGCGCTTGGTGTCGATGCCGACGAGCTGCGCGCCGATGGGCGACTGCATCAGCGCGCGCACGCCCTTGCCCAGCAGCGTCTGGCGCAGCAGCACGATGAGCGCGCCGGCAAACAGCAGCGCCAGGCCGAACACCAGCAGCTTGTTGACGGCGAACTGCGCCTCGCCACCGGGCAGCGGGATCTGCACCGGCTGGGTCAGGAAGTCGTAGCCGCGCAGGTCGCCGCCCCACACAAAGGAGATGACGTTCTGCACCAGGAACATCAGCCCGAAGGACACCATGAGGCCACGGGCTTCGAAGATGTCGAGGTTGGGCGACGTGGCGGTGAGGCGGCGGAAACACAGCCAGTGGATGGCGACGCCCAGGCCCATCAGCAGCGCGAAGGCCACCGGGATCATGAGCAGCGGCGAGAGGCCGAACGAGGTCTGCACCATCCAGGTGAGGAAAGCCCCCACCATGAGGAATTCGCCGTGCGCGATGTTGAGGATGCGCATCAGGCCGTACTGGAGGTTGAGCCCCAGTGCGACCAGCGCGTAGATGCCCCCGGTGATGAGACCCGAGGCGATGAGTTCAAGCCAGGCGGAGAAGGACAAGGTTCACTTCCACGCCGGCTTGTTGGCGTTCAAGGCCGCCGTGGCGCGCGCCTTGGGCCACACCACCTCGAACTCGCCGTTCTGCCACTGGCCCACGGTGCCGGGCGTGCCCACGTTCTCGCTGCCGGCAAACCTGATGTCGCCGATGATGGTCTTGTGGGTGTTGCCGGCCACGTAGTCGCGGATGGCCTTGCGGTCCAGGCCGACCTGCTTGACGGCGTTGGTCAGGATCTCCAGCCCCGCCCAGGCGGCGCCGCTGGCCCAGCGGTCGGGTTCCTTCTTCTGGCTGGCCACGTGGGCGTCGAAGTAGGCCCGGGCAGCCGGGCTGGTCTTGCCGTTCCACGACCCCATGCCCAGCACGCCCTCGGCGCCGGCCGGGGTCATCACGTTCTTGTAAAGGGGGAAGGCCGTGCCCACCGAGGCGTAGAAGAACTTGGGGTTGAAGCCGACTTCTTTGGCCTGGCGGCTGGCCAGGATGGTGTCGGGCGGGTAGGTGAAGCCCACGAAGGCGTCGGGGTTCTTGTCCTTCATGGAGCGCAACACCGGCGACAGGTCTTTCACGCCGCCGGGGTAGCTCTTGTCCTCCACCATGCTGATGCCGCTGCCTTGCAGCGCCACCTTGAGCGCGGCGTAGTTCTCCAGGCCGAACAGGTCGTCCACGTAGATGCAGGCCAGGGTCTTGGCGCCATTGGCCTTGAGCATGTCCACCAGCGCCTCGCACATGGGCTTGGGTTGCTGCAGCAGCAGGAAGAAGTAGGGCAGCTTCATCTCGGCCAGCTTGCGCGACAGTGCGGTGGGCGCGAGGAAGGGGTACTGGAAGCGGTTGGCCAGCGGCGCGACGGCGAAGTTGGCGTTGCTGCCCCAGGGCGGCAGCACCAGGTCCACCTTGTCGCTGCCCATGAGCTTTTCGTAGGTGCGCACGCAGGTTTCCACATCGCTGCGGTCGTCGCTGCTGATCAGCTCGATCTTGCGGCGCACGCCTTTCACGTCCAGGCCGCCGGCCGCGTTCTGCTGCTCGGCCCACATCAGGTAGTTGGGCTCCTGGCTGGTCTGGGCGCCGCCGGTCCAGGGACCGGTGCGGGCCATCGCGTAGCCGATGCGGACCGGGGCGTTCTGCGCCAGCAGCCGGGGTGCCACGGACAGCGCGCCGACGGCGGCGGCGCTCTTGATGATCAGTCGGCGGTTGGGTGCGCTCATGGGGTGTCTCCTCTGGGGGGTGGAATGCCCGCTCATGCTATGCGGGGCGGGGCGCCCGTGCTTGATCGACGGTGCACGGCGGCTTGACCAAACGCGCACGTCGGCAGGGGTTTTCCCTAGGCTCAGCGGGGCGTTGGGCGTCCCATGAGCCCGCCGCTGGATAATGCGGCAGCCCCCCGGCGCGGGCCGGGCGATCCGGAGACAAGACCTGCCATGAGCGACCTGCAGACCATGAGCACCGACGTGGCCGCCCCGCGCGAGCGGGCGGGGCTGTGGTGCGACTGGATCTGGTCGCATTTCGGTGGGCTGGAGTCCGACCTCTACGGCGACACCGAATTCGACGGCCACATGGCCGCCGCCCGCGCGGGCGACGTGGTCATGACCAAGCTGGAGGCCAACCGCCACCGCGTGCTGCGCAGCCAGCAACTGGCCCGCGCCAGCGACACCAGTTACCTCAAGATCGTGGCGCCCTGGCAAGGCAGCGCGGCGGTGGAGCAGCACGGCCGCCAGGCCTTTGTGCGTCCCGGCGGCTGGGCCATCTACGACACCACCGGCAGCTACGAGATCGCCAACCCCGAGCGGGTGGACCACCTGATCGTGATGCTGCCCAAGGAGCAGCTGCTGGAGCGCGGCCTGCGCCTGGACCCGCTGATGGCCCGGCACGTGGGCGGCAGCCAGGGCATTGCCCGCGTGGCCCTGGAGACCATGCGCAACACCTACCAGGAGCTGCCCAGCATGAGCGAGGCGGCCGCGCGCGGCGCGGGCGAACTGATCGTGGAGCTGGTGCGCCTGTCGCTGCAGGAGCTGGCCGGGCGGGGCAGCGGCGCCACCCAGATGGAGGCCTTGCGCGACCGCATCCGCGACTTCGTGGGCCAGCGCCTGCGCGACCCCGACCTCAGCCTGGACCGCATCGCCCAGGGCCTCAGCTGCAGCAAGCGGCTGTTGCACAAGGCTTTCTGCGACGAGGACGACACCCTTGCCCACTACATCCTGCGCCGACGCCTGCAAGGCTGCATGCGCGACCTGCGCGACCCGGCCCACGCCCAGCGCACCATCACCGACATCGCCTTGTCCTGGGGCTTCAACCACAGCGCCCACTTCAGCCGCGTGTTCCGTGAGCACACCGGACTGTCGCCCAGCGATTTCAGGCAGTTGAGCCGGGACAGCCTGGTGACCGGTTGAGGCGCTTGTGGGTGTGTGTTTTGCGCCATAAAGGAGTCTGCCCATGCCTGCCACTGCCAGCCCATTTGCATCCGTGAAGTTGCCCGCGTCGCTGGTCCAGCAGGCACGCGAGGCGGCCCAGCCCCAGCGCCGCTCGGTGGCCGGGCAGATCGAGTACTGGGCCACATTGGGCCGCATCGCGGACGAAACCGGCCTCACCGTGCAGGAAGCGCGCGAGGTCATCGCCTTGTACGACGCGCGCCTGCATCCCGCGCCGGTGGATGAGTCGCTGGACGCGATCGAGGCGCGCTTCGTGACCACCGAAACCAGCGGGCGTCTGGCGCAGGCGGAGCGTGACACCGTGCTGGCCAACCGCCAGCGGGCGCTCGCGTCGTCGCGCAAGGCGGCTTGACGCGGCTGTCGTTTGGCCGCGCCCGTTTTCTACTTGCTCGCCGGGCCCAATGGCGCGGGCAAATCCACGCTCTGCCGCGGCGCCGTCTGGAGGTGGGCACCCGGTGGCACGCTACCCCCGCACCTTGCGGCACCAGGGTGTGGCCGTGCGGCGGGCTGATCTGACCCTGCTGACGACACTTCCTTGCCCGCCGACGCGCTTTTCCAGCCGCGCCGGCTGGTGGCGCGCTTGCGGGACGGCGAGTTGCGCTGGCATGCGAAGTGATGCCGGCCTGGGCACAGCGGGTGTTGACGCCCGAACCCGCGCGCTGAACCTGCGCGACTGAGCGAGCGCTCAGCGCGGCAGGGTGTGCAGCGGTATGTCCCGCGCCACGGCCAGCCGGTCGAGCTGCTGGCGCGTCTGCCCGGCCAGGAAGGCGGCGATGGCCGTGTGGGTGGCGGGCAGGAGGAGGGTGCGCATGTCCTTGACCGGCACCTGGGCGGCCTCGCACAGGGCGGCGGCGAAGTGAGGTTCCAGCGCCGCCACGGCCACGCGACCGTCCTTGCAGGGGTAGACCTTGTAACCGGCATGGGCGCCGCCCACCGAACCCTGGGGCAGGGTCAGGCCCCAATAACGGGGCAGGGCCAGCCAACGTGCCGCCTCGCTCAGTGCCACCTCGAGTTGCACGCCCCGGCCCTTGGCCTGACGCAGCAGCACCGCCTGCAGCGTGGCCTCGCTGGCCATGAGCGCGCCGCCCATGTCGGCGAACAGGCTGGGCGGCAGGTCCAGGCCGGTGATCAGGCCGTTGTCGGCCATGTAGGTGAGGTCGTGGCCCGGTTCCTCGGCACGCGCACCGGGCGCGCCGACGATGGCGACCAGGCTGAGTTGCGGATAGGCCTTGTGCAGCGCCCTCCAGCCCAGGCCCAGTTTGTTCAGCGCCGACGGGCGGAAGGAGGTCAGCAGCACGTCCGTTGTGGCCAGCAGGGCGTGCAGCTTTTTTTGGCCGGCCTCGGTCTTGAGGTCGGCCTTCACCTGCTTCACGCCGGCGTGCATCTCGTCGTAGGCCTGCGGCTTGTAGTGCGCCATCGGGTCGCCCGCCGGGCCTTCCACCTTGGTGCAACGCGCGCCCATCGCGCGCAGCCGCATCAGTGCGGCCGGGCCGGGCAGGTTGAGCGCCAGGCTCAGCACGCGCTGGCCGCGCAGGGGTTGGGGGGGCCGGGCTGGACGGGCGGATGGGGCGGCGGTCATGGGCAGATGTCTCCTGAGGTGCCCAGGAATCTACCGCATGGCCGCGAGAGGGTGGGTTCGCCCACGCGACAACCGCGCCGTGTCTTACTGGCCGAAATCCAGCGGCAGTCCCACGTAGTTCTCGGCGATGGTGCGCTCACCCGACTCGCTGTGCATCAGGTAGTCCAGCTCGGCGCGCTGGAACTTGGCGGTGATCTCCGAGTCGCCGGGGAAACGGTGCATCAGCTGGGTGAACCACCAGCTGAAACGCTCGGCGCGCCAGATGCGCTTGAGGGCCAGTTCGGAGTAACGGTCGATGCCGGCCTCGCTCTGGTCGGCGTAGTACTCGCGGATGCCGTTGAACAGGTATTTCACGTCGGTGGCGGCCAGGTTCAGGCCTTTGGCGCCGGTGGGGGGCACGATGTGGCCGGCGTCGCCCGCGAGGAACATGCGGCCGAAGCGCAGTGGCTCGGTCACGAAGCTGCGCAGCGGGGCAATGCTTTTCTCGATGCTGGGGCCGGTGACCAGGTTCTCGCGCGCCTCGGGGTCCAGGCGCAGGCGCAACTCCTGCCAGAAGGCGTCGTCGGTCCACTCCTCGATCTTGTCGGTCAGCGGCACCTGCAGGTAGTAGCGGCTGCGGGTGTGGCTGCGCTGCGAGCACAGGGCGAAGCCGCGCGGGCTGTTCACGTAGATCAGCTCGTGGTGCACCGGCGGCGTGTCGGACAGCAGGCCCAGCCAGCCAAAGGGGTAGACCTTTTCGTATTCCTTGATGGCGCTGCGCGGGGCGCTGGCGCGGCACACGCCGTGAAAGCCGTCGCAGCCGGCGATGAAGTCGCACTCGATGGTGTGCGACTGGCCATTCTTCTCGTAGGTCACGCGCGGGTGTTGGGTGTCGAAGTCGTGCACCTGCACGTTGCTGGCCTCATACACCGTGGGCAGGCCAGCGCTGGCACGCGCTTCCATCAGGTCCCGGGTCAGCTCGGTCTGCCCGTAGACCATGACGTTCTTGCCGCCGGTCAGCTTGTTCATGTCGATGCGGTGGCGCTGGCCGTCCACCAGCAGGTCGAAGCCGCCGTGTACCAGGCCTTCCTTGTGCATGCGCTGACCCACACCGGCCTCGTCCATCAGGTCGATGCAGACCTGTTCCAGGATGCCGGCACGGATGCGTGAGAGCACGTAGTCGCCGGTCTGGCGCTCGATGATGATCGCGTCAATGCCGGCCTTGTGCAGCAGTTGGCCGAGCAGCAGGCCGGAAGGGCCGGCGCCGATGATGGCGACTTGGGTGCGCATGTCTGTCTCCTTTGGGGGTTGAACGTTGGGATCAACTGTAGGCAGAAAGCGCCGGCCTGTCGTGGCCCGCACATCACATTTGCGCGGTGATCGGCAACGATGTGCGATCATCGCGCAAACAACGCTGGAGCGGAGATGGCGATCACCAAGGCGGATTTCATCGAGGGCATGGCCAAGGGCATGGCGGTGCTGGAAAGTTTCGACACCGAGCGGCAACGGCTCAATGCCACGCTGGCCGCGCAGCGGGCCGGCATCACGCGGGCGGCGGCGCGCCGCCACCTGCTGACCCTGGCCCACCTGGGTTACCTGGAGACCGATGGCAGCCATTTCTGGCTGTCGCCCAAGGTGCTGCGGTTTTCCGGCAGCTACCTGGCCTCGGCCCGTTTGCCCCGGGTGCTGCAGCCGACGCTGAACCGCCTGGCCGCCCAGGCCCAGGGTTCGTTCTCGGTCGTGGTGCTGGACGACAGCGAGGTGGTGATCGTGGCCCGCAGCGTGGCCTTGCAGGAGACGGATGTGCTGGGCACTTCCCTGGGGGCGCCCCAGCGGCCCGCCGCCATGGCACGCGTGCTGGCCTATGGCCTGCACCTGGGGGCGCGCCTGCCGGCGCATGCCACGTCCACCGGCCGGGTGCTGCTGGCCGCCATGGACCGCGCGGCGCTGAGCGCCTGGATGAAGGGCAGGGTGCTGTACCGCCTCACGCCCTACACGCTGACCGATCCCAAGGCCTTGCGCGCCGTGTTGACCCAGGTGCGGGCGCAGGACCACTGCCTGGCGCACGAGGAACACGAGCTGGGCGTGCACGCCCTGGCCGTGCCGCTGCGCAATGCCCAGGGTCAGACGGTGGCCGCGCTCAACGTGGTGACCAGCGCCGCGCGCCTGTCGCCGGCGGCGGTGCGCGACCACTGGCTGCCGCTGATGCACGACGCCGCGCTGGAGGTGCGGGCCCTGCTGTAACCAGTGGGGCGGCTCAAACGCCCAGGTACTGCTCCAGCAGCTGCGGCTGCGACACCAGTTCGGGCGAACTGCCCTCGAACACCACCTCGCCCTTGACCAGGATCACGTTCTTGTCGGTGATCTGGGTCACGTGTTTCCAGTTCTTGTCGACGATGATGCTGCTGATGCCGCTTTCGCGGATCAGGGCGCAGATGCGCCAGATCTCGCGCGCGATCAGGGGCGCCAGGCCTTCGGTGGCCTCGTCCAGGATCAGCAGATCGGGGTTGGTCATGAGCGCCCGGCCGATGGTCAGCATCTGCTGTTCGCCGCCCGAGAGCTGCTGGCCACCGTGGCCCAGGCGCTCCTTGAGGCGGGGGAAGGTCTCCAGCACGCGGTCGTAGGTCCATTCGCGCTGGCCCTGGGTGCCGGCGCGTGCCGCCATCTGCAGGTTTTCCTTGACGCTGAGGTTGCCGAAGATGCCGCGCCCCTCGGGCACGTAGGCGATGCCTTTGCGCGCCACCTCGAAGGGGGCGGCGCCGGTCATGTCCTGACCCTTGATGTGGACCTGGCCGCCGCTGGGCTTGACCAGGCCCATCAGGCTTTTGAGCAGGGTGCTCTTGCCCATGCCGTTGCGGCCCATCAGACCGATGGTCTGGCCCGGCAGAACCTCGAAATCGATGCCACGCAGGATGTGGCTCTGTCCGTAGTGGGTGTGCAGGCCGGTGGCGTGGACCAGGGTGGTGGTGACGCGGCTCATCAGTGCTCCTCCCCCAGGTAGGCCGCTTGCACTGCCGTGTCGGCGCGCACCTCGGCCGGTGTGCCGCTGGCGATCACCTGGCCGTTGACCATCACGGTCAGGCGGTCGGCAAGCGCAAAGACGGCGTCCATGTCGTGTTCGACCAGGCACATGGCGTGGCCTTTCTTGAGCTTGAGCAGCAGTTCCACCATGCGCTCGGCCTCGGCCTGGCCCATGCCGGCCAGCGGCTCGTCGAGCAGCAGCACCTGCGGTTCGGTGGCCAGGGTCATGGCGATCTCCAGCTGGCGCTGTTCGCCGTGGCTGATGGTGGCCGCGATGGTCTGGGTGCGCGATGTGAGGCCGGCCAGTTCGATGGCCCGTTCGCAGCTGGCGTTGGTCGCCGCCTGGCCGTCGGCGCGGCTGAACCACTGTGCCGGGTTCCAGGGCGCCAGGCGGCGGCGCGACTGCGCGGCCAGGCGCACGTTGTCCCACACGGTGAAGCTGCTGAAGATGTTGGTCTTCTGGTAGCTGCGGCCCAGGCCACGTTGCGACTTGGCCTCGGGGCTGTAGCGGGTGGTGTCCATACCGCCCAGCGTGACGGTGCCCGCGGTGGGCAGGATGTCGCCCGAGAGCAGGTTGGTTAGGGTGGATTTGCCGGCGCCGTTGGGGCCGATGACGGCGTGGATGCGGTCGCGCCAGAGGTCGAGGTTGACGCCGTTGACGGCGGCCAGGCCGCCAAAACGCTTGGTCAGCTCGCGCGCGCTCAGCAGCACTTCGGGTTGGGGGGTGTTGGCGCTCATTTCGCGGCCTCCTTGTCGCGCACCAGCAGGCCCAGCAGGCCGCGCGGCGCAAACACCACCACCAGCACGATGAAGCTGCCCATGAGCAACTGCCAGTGTTTGGTGATGTCCTTGAACAGGTGCAGCATGTACTCGAAGGCGAAGGCGCCGACGATGGCGCCAGCGAAGTTGCCCATGCCGCCGAGGATGACCATCATGATCGCGTGGGCGCTCATGTGGAAACCCATCAGCTCGGGGTTGACGTAGCCGGTCTGCGCCGCCCACAGGTAGCCCGCCACGCCGGCCAGGCCACCGGCCAGGGTGAAGACGGTGAGCTTGTAGCCGTAGGTGCCGTAGCCCACGGCGCGCATGCGGTGCTCGTTGGCGCGTATGCCGGCCAGCGCGCGGCCAAAAGGCGAGAACAGCAGCCGGCGCAGGAACAGGAACATGCCGATCAGGATGGACAGGGTGAGGTAGAAGAAGGTGGCCTTGTTTTCCAGGTCGATGCCGGCCCAGCCGCCGATCGAGGCGTCGGGCTTGAAGTTGACATAGATACCGTCCGAGCCGCCCAGCGACTTGTTGTCGAAGAAGAGGAAGAACACCATCTGCGCGAAGGCCATGGTGACCATGATGAAGTAGATGCCGTGGGTGCGCACCACGAAGAAGCCGATCACCAGCGCCGCGAGCGCGGCGCCCAGCGCGGCCACCGGCAGCGACCACCACAGGCTGACCGGCGTGTCGGCCGGGGTGATGAAGGCCAGCGCGTAGCCGGCCAGACCGAAGTAGGCCGCGTGGCCCAGCGAGACCAGGCCGGTGACGCCTTGCAGCAGGTCCAGGCTCATGGCGAACATGGCCAGGATCATCATCTGCGTGAGCATCTGCAGGTAGAAATCGCGCCCCTCCATGGGAACGAAGGGGAAGGCGGCCAGCGCCAGCGCGCCCAGCAGCAGGCCCGCGCGCACGGCGCCCGGCAGGCGCTCCAGCGGGGCTTTGGAAGATGCACTCATGGGGTTCCCGAACTCAATGTTTGAACAAGCCTTCGGGCTTGTAGAGCAGCACCGCGGCCATCAGCATGTAGACCAGCATGCCGGCCACCTGGGGCAGCAGCACCTTGCCGAAGGTGTCGACCAGGCCCACGAGCAGCGAGGCCACCAGCGCGCCGCGCACCGAACCGATGCCGCCGATGACCACCACCACAAAACACATGATGAGCACGGTGGAGCCCATGTTGGGGTAGACGCTGGAGATGGGCGCGGCGATCATGCCGGCCACCGAGGCCAGGCCCACGCCCAGCGCGAACACGATGCCGTGGATGAGCCGGATGTTGATGCCCAGGGCCTCGGTCATGTCGTGGTTGAACGCGCCGGCGCGGATCTTCATGCCGAGGCGGGTCTTGGAGATCAACAGGTACAGGCCGATGGCCAGCAGCACGCAGATGCCCGACATCACCAGCCGGTAGACCGGGTAGGAGAGGTTGTCGGTCAACGGGATGGCCCAGTCGAGCGACACCGGCATCTTCACCGCGTGCACGTCGTCGCCCCACAAGAGCGAGCGCGCTTCCTCGAAGATGTAGATCAGGCCGAAGGTCAGCAACACCTGGTCGAGGTGGTCGCGGTGGTAGAAGTGCCGGAACAGCACCCATTCCAGCACCCAGCCCAGGACCACCGAGAGCAGGGCCCCGACCACGATGGCCACCAGCAGGTTGCCGAACAGGGCCGACATGGACCAGGCCATGTAGGCGCCGATCATGTAGAAGCTGCCATGGGCCAGGTTGACCACGCCCATGATGCCGAAGATCAGCGTCAGGCCGGCGGCCAGCATGAAGAGCAACAGGCCGTATTGCAGGCTGTTGAGCAGTTGGATGAGGAAGTTGGCGAGGTCCATGGCGCTCAAAAAAAGACGGCGGGGTCAACCGCCGTCGCTGGCACGGAGGCGGGGGAGGGATCAGCCCATGCGGCAACCGGTCGCCGGGTCGGCCACGGCCTTCTGCGCGATGCCGATGACCTTGTTCTCTCCCTTCTCGACCTTGCGCAGGTACATGTCCTGCACCGGGTTGTGGGCCTTGCTCATGGTCCATTTGCCGCGCGGGCTGTCGATGGTGGCGCCTTCCATGGCGGCGTACAGCGCCTTCTTGTTGCTGAGGTCGCCGCCGACGGCCTTGGCTCCCTGCAGCAGCAGCAGGCCGGTGTCGTAGCCCTGCACCGCGTACACGTCGGGCTGCAGCTTGAAGGTCTTGGCGTACTCGAGGCGGAAAGCCTTGTTGCGCGGCGTGTCCAGCGAATCGCTGTAGTGCATGGTGGTGAGCACGCCGTTGGCGGCCTCGCCGGCGGCGTCCAGCACGCCCTCGGTCAGGAAACCCGAACCGTAGAGCTGGATGTTCTTGCTCAGGCCGGCGGCATGGAAGTCGCGCAGGAACTTGGCCGCGCCACCACCGGCGAAGAAGCAGGCCACGGCGTCGGGTTTGAGCGAGGCGATCTCGGTCAGCAGGGCCTGGAATTCGACGTTCGGGAAGGGCAGCCCCAGCTTCTTGACGATGGTGCCACCAGCGGCGGTGTAGCTTTTCTCGAAGCCTTCGAAGGCCTCGTCGCCGGCCGCGTAGTTCCAGGTGATCCAGACCGCCTTCTTGTGGCCGCGGTCAACCATGGCCTTGCCCAGGGCCAGCGTGGGCTGCGAGTTGCTGAAGGAAGTGCGGAACACGTTGGGTGCGCACTGTGCACGGGTGGCCACGTGCACGCCGGCGTTGGGGATGAGGTTGAGCACCCCGGTGTCGCGGGCCACCTTGTGGATGCCCATCTGCACGCCCGAGTGCACGGTGCCGATCAGCACATCGACCTTGTCGCGCTCGACCAGGCGGCTGGCGTTTTCGATACCCTTGGCCGGGTTGGACTCGTCGTCGACCTTGAAGAATTCGACCTCGCGGCCGCCGAGCTTGCCGCCCTGTTCGTTGAGCGCCAGGCGGAAGCCGTTTTCAATGGCGACACCCAGTTGCGCAAAGGTGCCGGTGTAGGGCAGCATGAAGCCCACGCGCACCTTGGCGGCCTGGGCGCGCACGATCTGGGGCAGCAGCAGGCCGCTGGAAGCAGCGCCCACCAGGGCGGCGCTGCGGGTCAGTACGATTCGGCGAGTGGTCATGGATGTCTCCTGATGGGAATGGCTGCGATGCTAGGCTGCAACAAGGCGGGCGATGATCCTGATTTACCCGTACTTTAAAAATGAATGGTTGATGTATGAATAAAAACAGACTGGGCTTTTATGCGCAATGACCTCGGTCTGGTTGGTAGAAATTCATGCACTAACCTTCAAGTTCTATTTGTTTTGTGAAATATAGTGCATAAACCCTGAAACCATGAATGCTGGTAAACCCGAGGAACACCCGGCGGTGCCTGCGCTGGCCGATGTGCTGATCAGCGAAGTCGGTCCGCGCGACGGCCTGCAGTCGGTGGCCGCCACCATGCCCACGGCCGACAAGCTGCGCTGGATAGACGCCCTGGCGGCGGCCGGCCTGCGGGAGATCGAGGTCGGCTCCTTCGTGCCGGCCCACCTGCTGCCCCAACTGGCCGACACCGCCGAGGTGGTTCGCCACGCCCGTGGGCACGGTGGCCTGACCGTGATGGCTCTCGTGCCCAACCAGCGCGGCGCCCAGGCCGCGCTGCGGGCCGGCGTGCACAAGCTCACCGTGCCCCTGTCGGCCAGCGAGGCCCATTCGCTGGCCAATGTGCGCAAGACCCGCGAGGCCATGGTCGACGAGGTGGCCGCCATCGCGCGCCTGCGCGCGGAGGCCGCGCCACGGGTGCGGCTGGAGGTGGGCCTGTCCACCGCCTTTGGCTGCACCCTGCAGGGCGCGGTGGCCGAGGACGATGTCATCCGCCTGGCCGAGGCCTGCGTGCGCGCCGGCGTGGACGAGGTGGGTCTGTCCGACACCACCGGCATGGCCAACCCGGCCCAGGTGCGGCGTCTGTTCATCCGCCTGCGGGCCGCCATTGGCGGCCACGCCGGCGCCGCCCACATGCACAACACGCGCGGCTTGGGCCTGGCCAACTGTCTGGCGGCGTTTGACGTGGGGGTGCGCACCTTCGATGCCTCGCTGGGCGGGCTGGGCGGCTGCCCCTATGCCCCCGGTGCCTCGGGCAACGTGGTCACCGAGGACCTTGTCTTCATGTTCGAGGCCATGGGCGTGTCCACCGGCATTGACATCACGCGCCTGCTGGCCGCGCGCCAGCCCCTGGCGGCCGGCTTGCCCGGTGAGCCCATCTACGGGATGACCGCCGAGGCCGGCCTGCCCAAAGGATTTGTACAAGGAAACCCTCGTGTCTGATGCTCCCCAAGCGTTGCCCTATGCGGGCATTCGCGTCATCGAATTCACCCATATGGTCATGGGTCCCACCTGCGGCATGACCCTGGCCGATCTGGGCGCCGAAGTCATCAAGGTCGAGCCCGTGGGCCATGGCCGCGAGGGCGATGCCACGCGCCAGCTGATCGGCTCGGGTGCTGGCTTCTTCCCCATGTTCAACCGCAACAAGAAGAGCCTGGCGCTGGACCTGTTGACGCCCGAGGGCAGGGAAGCGGTGCTGCGCCTGATCGCCACCGCCGACATCGTGAGCGAGAACTTCAAGCCCGGCACCATGAAGAAGCTGGGGCTGGACTACGACACGCTCAAGCGGCTCAATCCGCGGCTGATCTACGTCAGCCACAAGGGCTTCCTGCCCGGCCCCTACGAGCACCGCACCGCCCTCGACGAGGTGGTGCAGATGATGGGTGGCCTGGCCTACATGACCGGGCGCCCCGGCGACCCGCTGCGCGCCGGCGCCAGCGTGAACGACATCATGGGTGGCATGTTCGGGGCCATGGGCGCCATGGCGGCGCTGGCCCAGCGGGAAAAGACCGGCCTGGGCCAGGAGGTGCAAAGCGCTTTGTTTGAGAACAACGTCTTCCTGGTGGCCCAGCACATGATGCAGTTCGCGGTGACCGGGCAGGCCGCCGCGCCCATGCCGGCGCGCATCTCGGCCTGGGCGGTGTACGACGTCTTCCAGGTGCGCGATGGCGAGCAGATCTTTCTGGCCGTGGTCAGCGACAGCGCCTGGAAGACCTTTTGCGACGCGTTCGGCTTTGCCGATCTGCTGGCCGACGAGCGCCTGCGCAGCAACAACGACCGCGTGCGGGCGCGCGACTGGATGTTGCCCGAGCTGCGCCAACGCCTGGCCGACCGCAGCGCGGCCGAGCTGGCAGCGGTGTTCGAGGCCCATGCCTTGCCGTTCGCGCCCATCACGCAACCGCAGGCTTTGTTCGATGATCCACACCTCAATGCCACCGGTGGCCTGGCCCCCATCACCTTGCCCGACGGTCGCTCCACCAGGGCCGTGTTGTTGCCGCTGACGCTGGACGGTCGGCGTCCCGGCATCCGGCTGGACCCGCCCCGCCTGGGCGAGCACAACCAGGAACTGCTGTCGGAACTGGGCTACAGCGAGGCCGAGGCGAAGGTGCTGGCCGCGCCGCTGGAAGCCGCTCAGCGCCGGCGGTAGATCAGCAGCGTTTCCCGGCGGTCGTTCAGGCGCGGCACGGTGGCCTCGAAGCCCCAATGGGCCAGGTCCAGGTGCTGGCTCAGGCCCCGCAGGGCGTTGGGCGAGACCACCAGCACGGCGCAGGCTTCGCCGGCCGTGTCCAGGCGCCGCAGGCTCAGCCCGCCCTGGTGCTGCAGGGCCACAATCTGTGCCTGGCTGAGGCCGTGCACCAGCACGCAGGCGGTGTCGTCCTTCAACAGCTGCGCCATGCGCCGGGCCATGGGGCCGTAGCTGCGGCCATGGTCAAGCAGGGGCAGCCACAGGCTGGTCAACAGCAGCCAGCACAGCGTGCTGCCGGCCGCCGGCAGTACCAGGCTTTTCCACAGGGCCGAGCGGTGCTTGCCGGCCCGCCAGGCCACCAGCCAGATCCAGGCCGCCGTGGCGGCCAGCGCCGGCAGCAGCAACAGCCATGACAAAGTGGGTTCGAAGCCGGGCGCCAGGCGGGCCACGTTGGCGGCGGGCTTGGCCGGCGTGCCGGTGGTCATGGCGAACCAGATCACCCAGATCGCCAGGCCACAGCCGCTGAAAAAGAGCAGGGCGAACCAGTCGATCAAGGCCGACACGCTGCGGCGCAAGGTGGGCAGGGCAAAGGCGGCCAGGCTGGCCAGGCCCGGCAGGGCGATCAGCAGGGCGCGCTCGTTGCCGCCCTGCAGCCCGCTGGCGACCACGGCCGCGAGCACCGACCACAGCGGCAGCGCCACGTGGGGGCTGCGCAATTGGCGGCGCCAGCGCCACAGCGTCCACAGGGCCAGTGGCCAGGCCGGCCACGTGTACCAGAGCAGCATCTGCGCCAGGCTGGTCCAGTCGCTCCACTGGTCGGGCGGGTTCCAATAGCGGCCGAAGGGATCGACCTGGGTGACCACCAGGCCCACGGCGGCGGCCACGGCGGTGCACAGCGCGAGCGCCGCCAGCAGCAAGCGCGGCGTGGCGGCCAGCTCGTCGCCGGTGCCTGCCGAATCCTCACGGGGCAGCCACAGCAGCAGCGCGGCCGCGCCCAGGCCCAGCGCCGCGGTGAGCAGCGGCGCCCCGCTGAAGGCCATTCCCCAGACCGCCAGCACCCATTGCACGGCGGCGCTCAGGTGTTCCCTCGGCTGGCCGGCGGCCAGGCGGGCCACCGCATGGGCCAGCAGGGCCGCGCAGGCCAGGGCCACCAGGGCCGGCGTGGTTTCGTGCGACAGCTGGGCCAGGCCGAGGCTGGCGATCAGCGCCAGCAGCGCGGCATCGGCCAGGGTGCGGGCGTAGTCGAGCGGGCGCGCCTCGCCACCAAAGGCGAAGGACACCGGCTGCGCCTGCGGCAGGCGCGCGAGTTGGTAGGCGGCGTACCAGTTGGCGGTGAGGGTCAGCACCAGCAGCAGCACGTAGGGCACGCGCACCGCCGTTTCCACCGAAAGGAAAGGCAGGACCTGGATGGCCCAAGCGCCCAGCCAGTAGGGCAGCAGGGCGGGGGTTTCGAGTGGCAGACCCAACACCTCGGGTGTCCACCACGACATCTGCCCCTGCGCCATGCCCAGCATCACACCGAAGGTGGCGACGTCTTCGTTCTTCCAGGGCTCACGCCCGAAGAAGCCCGGCAGCACGTAGGCCAGGCAGAACAGCAGCAGGGCCAGGCGGGGCAGGCGGCGCACGGCCGACTGGGCGACGATGGCGGGCGTTGGGCGGTTCACGGACGCAATATACCGTTGTGCATGGGCGGGCTCGGTGCGGGCAGGCACAAAAAAAGCCGGACGAATCCGGCTTCTTCTGGACAGGCCCTTGCGGGTCTGGAATTACTTGGCTGCGCCGGTGCGGGCGAAGCGGTTGCGGAACTTCTCGACGCGGCCACCCATGGTGTCCACGCTCTTTTGCGTGCCGGTGTAGAAGGGGTGCGACTCGCTGGAGGTGTCCAGCTTGTACAGCGGCAGCTCGCGGCCGTCTTCCATCTTGATCATCTCTTTCGTGTTGGCGCACGAGCGCGTCACGAATTTGAAGCCGTTGGACAGGTCAACGAAGCAGACTTCGCGGTAGTTGGGGTGGATGCCGTCTTTCATGCGTATCTTTCAGTTCAGGTGCGACAGCCGCGGCAAAACCCGTTTTCGCCGTACTTGCCGCTAAGCAAAGCCTTGGATTATATGCTGTTTTTGTGCGCCAGCCGGGCCGCCCCAAGCAAGGCCGCGCCCCTTGGGGGCCGCGGCCCGCACAGCGGTGGAGCGTGGGGCGGGCGGTTCAGCCGCCCCGGCGCATCATTTCGAAGAATTCGGAGTTGTTCTTGGTCTGCTTCATGCTCTTCAAGACCATTTCCATGGCCTCGATCTCGTCCATGTTGTACATGAACTGGCGCAGGATGCGGGTCTTCTGCAGGATTTCCGGCTGCAGCAGCAGCTCCTCGCGGCGTGTGCCGCTGCGGTTGAGCTGGATGGAGGGGAAGACGCGCTTTTCGTACAGGCGGCGGTCCAGGTGGACTTCCGAGTTGCCGGTGCCCTTGAATTCTTCGAAGATCACTTCGTCCATGCGGCTGCCGGTGTCGACCAGCGCGGTGGCGATGATGGTCAGCGAGCCGCCTTCTTCCACGTTGCGCGCGGCGCCAAAGAAGCGCTTGGGGCGCTGCAGCGCGTTGGCGTCGACACCACCGGTCAGCACCTTGCCGGAGGAGGGCAGCACGTTGTTGTAGGCGCGGGCCAGGCGGGTGATGGAGTCGAGCAGGATGACGACGTCCTTCTTGAGTTCGACCAGGCGCTTGGCGCGCTCGATCACCATCTCGGCCACATGCACGTGGCGGGCGGCGGGTTCGTCGAAGGTGGACGCGATCACGTCGCCCTTGACGGTGCGCTGCATCTCGGTCACTTCCTCGGGGCGCTCGTCGACCAGCAGCACCATCAGCGTGACCTCGGGGTGGTTGGCGGCGATGGCGTGCGCCATGTGCTGCATCATCACCGTCTTGCCGCTCTTGGGTGGCGCCACCAGCAGGGCGCGCTGGCCTTTGCCGATGGGGGCGATGATGTCGATCACGCGCCCCGTGATGTTCTCCTCGGTCTTGATGTCGCGCTCCAGCTTCATCTGCTCCTTGGGGAACAGCGGCGTGAGGTTCTCGAACATCACCTTGTGCTTGTTGTGTTCGGGCGACAGGCCGTTGATGGCGTCCAGCTTGTTCAGCGCGAAGTAGCGTTCGCCATCCTTGGGGATGCGGACCTCGCCCTCGATCATGTCGCCGGTGTGCAGGTTGAAGCGGCGGATCTGGCTGGGCGAGATGTAGATGTCGTCGGTGCTGGCGGTGAAGCTGGTGTCCATCGCCCGCAGGAAACCGAAACCGTCAGGCAGCACTTCCAGCACGCCGTCGGCAAACACCTGCTCGCCGGTCTTGGCGCGCTTCTTGATGATGGCAAACATCAGCTCTTGCTTGCGCATGCGGCCGGTGTTCTCGATTTCGAGCGCTTCGGCCTGCTTGAGCACTTCAGACACGTGCAGTGCCTTGAGTTCGTTCAGATGCATGGGGTCGACTCCGAGGTGGAGTTCAGGAAATTCTGGGGGAGTGGTGTGAGGGACCGGGGGAACCCGACTCACGGCGCGGCGACTGGAGGCGTCTGTGTGATGGCGCTCTGTCCAGCGATGACCAAATTATGACAGGAAAAACACGCCCGGCAGCCGTGGCCGGGCGGGGAACTCAGGCAGGGCTCAGGCGAGCTGCTGGTCGATGAAGGCGGTCAACTGGGCCTTGCTCAGCGCGCCGACCTTGGTGGCGGCCGGTTGGCCGTCCTTGAACAGGATCAGTGTGGGGATGCCGCGGATGCCGAACTGGGCCGGCACGGCGCGGTTGTCGTCCACGTTGACCTTGGCGATCTTGAGCTTGCCGTCGTAGCTGCCGGCCACTTCGTCCAGGATGGGTGCAATCATCTTGCAGGGGCCGCACCATTCGGCCCAGAAGTCCACCAGCACCGGGCCGCTGGCCTGGAGCACATCGTTCTGGAAGCTGTCGTCGGTCACGTGTTTGATCAGGTCGCTGGCCATGGGTTTTGCCTCTGGGGAGCAGGTGTCTAGCAGTTAAAGTGGCGTCATTGTGACAGAAAGCATTCATTCATGACGGCCACGGCTCCGAGTGCCCCTGCGCCTGGCCAGACCGTTGGCGAATCCCCCCCTTCCGCCATCGCCCTGCACTGGTCCACACGCCTCCAACGTCTGCACCAGCACCTGCTCAACCAAGGCGCGAGTCCGGCGCGCACCCTGGTCCTGGTGCCCTACGCCCAGGTCATGGCGCAGGCCCGCCTGGCCTGGCGCCAGTTGGGCGTGGGCGGCCTGGTGCCGCGCTTCGAGACCACCCGCAACTGGGCCCAGCAACTCGCGCCCTTCGAGCCGGGTGAACTCGACTTTGGCCAGGACCCGGCGCGCAACCGCGTGCTGGCCGCGCGGCTGCTGGAGCCGTCCGGCGTGGCGCGCCTGCCGGTGGACCTGGCCCCCGCGCTGATCGAGCAACTGCTCGAGGCCGCGGCCCAGCTCGCGCCGCTGGCCGCCTCCGTGCCGCCCCACGAGCGCAGCGACTGGGGCCAGCAACTGCGCGACGACATGGCGCAGCTGGCTCCCGGTGCCGCGGCCTCCTGGGAGGCCATGGTGCAGGCGGTGGCCATTGAGTGGGTGCGCCACAGCGCCTTCGCCACCGACGTCTTGTGGCAACACGCCCTGCCGGGCCAGGCGCTGGATGCCATGGTGGTGCTGGAGGGCATACAGACCGACCCGCTGGCCGAGGCGCTGGCGGCGCGTTGGGGGGGCGCCGCGCTGCGGCTGCCGCTGCAGGTGGACGCCGAAAGGCATACCCCCCCGGTGCTGCACCCGTGCAGCGACGCCCAGGACGAAGCCCAGCGCGCCGCCGCCTGCGTGCTGGCAGAACTCAACGCCGGCCACACACCGGTGGCCCTGGTGGCTCAGGACCGTGTGCTGACCCGGCGCATTCATGCCCTGCTGCAGGGCGCGGGCGTGCCGGTGCGCGACGAGACCGGCTGGCGCCTGTCCACCAGCCACGCCGCCGCCCGCCTGATGGCGGTGCTGCGGGCCTGCTCGCCTCGGGCCAGCACCGACGAGGTGGTCGATGCGCTCAAGCACATGCCCTGCTGGCCGGCACCGGTGGCCGATGCGCTGGAACGCCAGTGGCGCCAGGCCGAGGTGTCGACCTGGACCGCCGTGTGTGGCAGCGCGCTGCTGCGCGAGACCTTGCCGGCGGGTCTGGAAAGTGGCTTCGAGGCCTTGCGCGCACCGCGTCCGCTGGCGCAATGGCTGACCGATCTGGCCCAGGTCCTGCGCGACTGGGCCGTCTGGCCCGTGCTGGAGGGCGACCTGGCCGGCCGGGCGCTGCTGCGTGCACTGTGGCTGGTCCGGGAGCCCGGCGCCGAGCCGCCTGCGTGGCTGGCGCTGGCCGAGCGCAAACTGTCGCTGTCGGCCTTCAGCGCCTGGCTGCGCGAGGTGCTGGAGGCCGCCAACTTTGTGCCGCCTTCTCCGGACCACGCGCCCGTGATCGTGCTGCCCATGGCGCAGCTGCTGGCCCGTCCCCTGGCCGCGGTGGTGGCGGCCGGTTGCGACGACGTGCACCTGAGCGCCGCGCCCGAGCCGCCCGGCCTGTGGACACCCGCCCAGCGCGAGCGCCTGGGCCTGCCCGGGCGCGAGGCCCTGGGCCTGGCCGCGCGCGCCGCCTGGTCGCAGATGCTCACCCAGCCACGGGTGCACCTGTTGTGGCGCCAGCATGAGGGCGAGGAGCCGGTGCTGCCCAACCCCTGGGTGCAGGTTTTGCTGGGGCAGGGGGGTGATGCCGACGCCGAGACCCAGGACCCGCGCGTGGCGCGTGGCCTGGACTGGCAGCCGGTGCGGCCCCCCCAGCCCAGTGCGCCGGCCTTGCTGCCGCGCAGCCTGTCCGCCAGCGCCTACAGCGACTTGCGCGACTGCCCCTACCGTTTTTTCGCGCTGCGCCAGCTCGGCTTGGGCGAGCTGTCCGAACTCGACACCGAGCCCGGCAAACGCGACCTGGGCAACTGGCTGCACCGGGTGCTCAAGGCCTTCCACGAGGCCCGGCCCGAACCACGCGCCTTGGCCGAGGACCTGGCCGCGCTGGAGCCCCTGGCCGGTGAGGTGGCCCAGGCCATGGGCCTGGACAACGCCGCCTTCCTGCCGTTTCGCGCCGCCTGGCCGGCCTTGCGCGACGGCTACCTCGACTGGCTGCACGGCTTCGAGGAACGCCCTGGCCAGGCCGGCCCGCGTTTCGCCGAGGCCGAAGTGAGCCGCGAGGCCGATCTGCGCTCATGGCGCATCAAGGGCCAGCTCGACCGCATCGACCGCCAGCGCAGCCCCGAAGGCGATCTCGCGGTGGTGATCGACTACAAGACCGAATCGCGCAGCACCACCGACGCGCGCCTGCGCCAGCCGTTGGAGGACACCCAGCTGGCCTTCTACGCCGCGCTGCTGCCCGACGACACCCTGCGCGCCGCCTACCTGAGCCTGGGCGAAGGCCAGGGCGGCGTGGCCTGGCTGGAGCAGCAGGACATCCTGGCCGCCCGCGATGCGCTGCTCGAAGGCCTGCCCCACGACATGGACCGCCTGGCCGATGGTGCCCCCTTGCCCGCCCTGGGCGAAGGCCAGGCTTGCGAGTACTGCGCCGCGCGCGGCCTGTGCCGCAAGGATTTCTGGACGAAACATGAGCACGACACCTGAACCCGGCGCGGTCCAGGCCGCCTACCGCATCAACGGCGCGCTCAGCGATGCCACGGCCTTCTACCGCGTGGCCTGCGACCCGGCGCGCAGCGTGGCGGTGGAAGCCTGCGCCGGCGCCGGCAAGACCTGGATGCTGGTCTCGCGCATCCTGAGGGCGCTGCTCGCAGGCTGTGAGCCGCAGGACATCCTGGCCATCACCTTCACCAAGAAGGCCGCTGGCGAAATGCGCCAGCGCCTGCAGGAATGGTTGCAGCAGTTCGCCGGGCTGACCGACGACGCACTGGTGCCGCAGCTGGTGATGCGCGGCATGGCGGCCGAACAGGCCCTGGAGGCCGCGCCCCGTCTGCGCCAGCTGCAGCAAGGGCTGTTGGACGGCGGGCGCTCGGTGCAGGTGCGCACCTTCCACAGCTGGTTCGCCGCCTTGTTGCGGGCCGCGCCGCTGGCGGTGCTGGCCGAGTTGCGCCTGCCGGTGCAGTACGAACTGCTGGAAGACGACAGCGTGGCCGTGCGTCAGGTCTGGCCGCGTTTTTTTGGCGCCGTGCGTGGTGACGACGAACTGTCGGCGCATTTCCACGCTGCTGTGGCCACCCACGGACGCAGCCAGACCCTCAAGGCCCTGGCGACCGCGCTGAGCAAGCGGGTGGAGTTCGAACTGGCGGATGCGGCGGGGGTGGTCGAGGCCTCGGTGCGCAGCGCCGCGCAGCAGTTTCCCGAGCTCGCCGGTGTGGACGACCCCACCCAGCTCATCGCCCATGAGGGGCCGCAGCGCGCGCTGTTGTGGGCTGCGGCCCAGGCGCTGGGCCGAGCCAGCGCCAAGACCTTTTCCGCCAAGGGCGGCGAATTGGAGCTGGCCCTGACCCAGGGTCACTTCGCGGGTGTGTGCGATGCCTTGCTGACGCAGAAGGCCGAGCCGCGCAAGTTTGGCGACAAGCTCGCGGGCATCGAGACCGTGCGCGACGCTCAGGCGCTGGTGCAACACCTGCGCGCCGCCGTGGCCCAGCAGGACGCCTGGCGGCACCAGCACCGCATGGCGGCCTTGTCGCGCGCCCTGTTGTCCAGCTATGCCGCGCTCAAGCGCGAACGCGGCTGGGTCGACATGAACGACATCGAGCGCGCCGCGCTGCGCCTGCTGGCCGACAACAGCCTGGCGCCCTGGATGCAGCAGCGGCTGGACGCACGCGTGCGCCAACTGCTGATCGACGAATTCCAGGACACCAACCCGCTGCAGTGGCAGGCCTTGTACGCCTGGCTGTCGGCCTACGCGGGCGCCGGGGCGGGCGACGCGCCCAGCGTGTTCCTGGTGGGCGACCCCAAGCAATCCATCTACCGCTTCCGTCGCGCCGAGCCCCAGGTGTTCCGCGCCGCGCAGCAGTTTGTGGTGCAGGGTCTGGGCGGCGCCTTGCTCAGCTGCGACCACACCCGGCGCTGCGCCCCGGCGGTGGTGGGCGCGCTCAACACCGTGATGGGTGCGGCCGGCGCGGCGGGTGAGTTCGCGGGTTTCCGCGAGCACAGCACCGACAGCCAGGCTGTGGGTTCCGTGCTGGCGCTGCCCGTGGTGCCGCGCCCTGAGCGCGCTGCGCCGTCCGAGGACGATGGCGAGGTCTGGCGCGACAGCCTCAGCAGCCCCAAGCGCCTGCCCGAAGACAGCCTGAGCGCGCAGGAGGCGCGGCAGGCGGCCGACTGGATCGCGCAGGTGTTGCGCGAAGACGGCCTGTCGCCGGGCAAGCTGATGGTGCTGGCGCGCAAGCGCGAGCGCCTGGGCTGGCTGCACGAGGCCTTGCGCGAGCGCGGCATCCCCAGCGAAGAACCCGAAAAACGCGACCTCGCCGACGCGCCGCCCGTGCAGGACGTGGTGGCCCTGCTGGACGTGCTGGTGTCGTCCACCCAGGACCTGAGCCTGGCGCGTGCGCTCAAGTCGCCCCTGTTCGCCTGGGACGACAGCGACCTCGCCCTGCTGGCCCAGCAGGTGAAGGCCGCCGCCGGCCCGCGGCGCAATTGGTGGGACACGCTGCAGCAGTGGGCCGTGGCCGACCTGGGCCGTCCGCCCGAGCGCATCTTGCTGACCGCCGAGCGCCTGCGCCGTTACCGCGACGCGGTGCTGCAGCTGCCGCCCCACGACGCCCTGGCCGCCATCTACCGCGACGCCGACGTGCTGGCCGCCTACGCGCGCAGCACCCCCGCCGCGCTGCGCCCGCAGGTGCTGGCCCAGCTCCAGGCCTTGCTGACACAGGCCCTGGCGGTGGATGGCGGGCGTTGCCTCACGCCTTACCGCCTGGTGCGCGCGCTCAAGGCCGGGGGCCTGAAGGCGCCGGTGGTGGCCACGCCCGACGCCGTGCGCCTGCTCACCGTGCACGGCGCCAAGGGACTGGAGGCCCACACCGTGGTGCTGCTCGACACCGACGCCCGCCCGCCACGACCCCAGGCCATGGGCGTGCTGGTCGACTGGCCGGGCGAGGCCGCCGCGCCCCGGCGTTTTGTCTTCCTGGTGAGCGAGAAACAGCCACCGGCCTGTGCCGCCGACCTGCTGGAGAACGAGCTGGCGGCCCGTTCGCTGGAGGAGCTCAACGCCCTTTACGTGGCCATGACCCGCGCCGAACGCCGCCTGCTGGTGTCGGCCACCCAAGCCTTTGGCGACAGCGGGCAGAGCTGGCTCAAGCGCCTGTTGCCCGTCGCGCAGGCGGTGCCAGTCGCCGCGCCCCACGGGGCCTCCGACCCGGCAGGTGCGCAGGCGCATTTCAGCCTGCCCGAACTGCCGGCGCTGACCTGGACCGCGCCGGCGCGTGGCGATGCGCCGCCGGACGGCAACCCACTGAGCGCCCGCATCGGCCAGGCCATGCACCGCCTGCTGCAATGGCGGCCCACGCCGGTGGCCTCGTTTGCCTGGACCGCCGCCCATGTGTCGGCGGTCGGGCGCGAATTCGAGCTCGACCCAATGCAGGCGCGGCAAGCGCTGGCCATGGCCGAGGCCATCACCCGGGGCGAGGGCGCCTGGGCCTGGGACGCGGCGCACATCGACTGGTGGGACAACGAGGTCGAACTGCTGGACGCCCAAGGCCAACTGCAGCGCCTGGACCGCCTGGTGCGCGAGCGCGCCAGCGGCCAGTGGTGGGTGCTGGACCACAAATCGGCCAGCCAGCCGCAGCAACAGGCCGGGTTGCGCGAACAGCTCGCGCGTTATGCCGAAGCGGTGCGGCTGGCCTGGCCCGGCGCCGTGGTCCGCACCGCCTTTCTCACGGCCGACGGCCGCTGCATCGAGCTGCCCGTGCCCGATGCGAGCGCCCGGCCGGCACAAGCTTCAAGCAAGGATTTGTTTTCATGACCACCAACCTGGGCCTCAGGCCCGCTGTCGCTATCGTGGGCGGCGGCCCGGCCGGCCTGATGGCCGCCGAGGTGCTGAGCGCCGCCGGCGTGCCCGTGCAGCTGTTTGACGCCATGCCCACCGTGGGCCGCAAGTTCCTGCTCGCCGGTATCGGCGGGCTCAACCTCACCCACGCCGAAGCGTTCGACGCCTTTGTGTCGCGTTACGCCGAGCGCGCGCCCCAGTGCCGCGCCTGGCTGTCGGCACTGGGGCCCGACGGCATACGCGCCTGGGCCCATGGCCTTGGCATAAACACCTTCGTGGGCAGCTCGCAGCGGGTGTTTCCCACCGACATGAAGGCCGCGCCCCTGCTGCGCGCCTGGCTGCACCGCCTGCGCCACCCCGAGGTCGGCGAGCCGGTGCGGTTCCACATGCGCCACCGCTGGCTCGGCGAGATCGCGCGCACGCCCGAAGGCGGCTGGCGCCTGGGTTTCGACACCCCCAACGGCCCGCGGCAGGTGGAGGCGTCGGCCGTGGTGCTGGCCCTGGGCGGTGGCAGCTGGGCCAAGCTGGGATCGGACGGGCGCTGGGTCGACTGGCTGGGCGCGCAGGCGGTGGATGTGGCGCCGCTGCGGCCGTCCAACTGCGGCTTCGATGTCAGCGTCAACGGCCGTGTCGGCTGGAGCGCCCTGCTGGCCGAGCGTCATGCGGGCGAGCCGCTGAAGTCGGTGGCCCTGAGCCTGGATGATGGCGCGCAGCGTTTCTCGCGCAAGGGCGAGTTCGTGCTGACCCGCACCGGCATCGAAGGCAGCCTGGTCTACGCCCTGTCGGCACTGGCCCGGGACACCATCGCCCGCGACGGCCAGGCCACGGTGTACCTGAACCTGCGGCCCGACATGGACGCCGCCCGCGTGCTGGCCGAAGTGGCGCACCCGCGCGGATCACGCTCGTTGTCCAGCCACCTGAAAAGCCGGCTCAAACTGGGCGGCCTGCACACCACACTGCTGCACGAGTTGCTGCCGCCCGAGGTGTTGCACGACCCGGTGCGTCTGGCCGCCGCCATCCAGCACCTGCCCATCGCCCTGACGGCGACCCGGCCGCTGGACGAGGCCATCAGCAGCGCCGGGGGCGTGCGGCTGGAGGCGCTGGACGAGGCCCTCATGTCGCGGCAGCTGCCGGGTCTGTTCTGCGCCGGCGAAATGCTGGACTGGGAGGCGCCCACCGGTGGCTACCTGCTCAGCGCCTGCCTGGCCAGCGGCCGGGTGGCCGGGCGGGGCGCGACCGACTGGTGGCGCCGTCACGGGGTTGTCACGTCGGATTCATAAACTCGGCGCCACGCCTTCATCGAAACTTGCACACACCGTCATGACGCATCGCCCCTTGACCCGCCGCCGCATGGCCCTGCAGACCCTGGCCACCGTGGGCACGCTCGGCGCCTGGTCCCAAGGCCAGGCCGCCACGTTCCCCGACCGCCCGATCCGCCTCGTCGTGCCCTTCGCGCCTGGCGCGGGCACCGACGCCGTGGGGCGGCTGGTGGCAGCCAAGCTGGCCGAGGTGCTGGGCCAGCAGGTGCTGGTGGAAAACCGCACCGGCGCGTCCGGTGCCATCGGTGCCCAGGCCGTGGCCCAGAGTGCGCCCGACGGCCACACCTTGCTGCTGGCGGCCGCGCCCTTCACCACGGTGGCGGCCGCCGTGCCCAATGCCGGCTACGACGCCCTGACCCAGTTCGTCCCCGTGGGCATGATCGCGCAGGGGCCGCTGGTGTGGGCCGTCAGCGACAAGCTGCCGGTGTCCACCGTGCAGGAATTGGTGCGCCATGCCAAGGCACGGCCGGGCGCGCTCAACTACGGCTCTGCCGGCGTGGGAGGCATCAACCACCTGGTGCTGGAGCTGTTCAAGCTGCGCACCGGCACCTTCATCACCCACATCCCCTACCGGGGCATCGCGCCGGCCACGGTGGACGCCATCGCTGGCGAAATCCACATGCTGACCGGCACCATCCCGGCGCTGGCGCCGTACCTGCGCGAAGGCCGCCTCAAGGCCCTGGCCGTGACCGGCATGCGGCGCTCGCCCGCCTTGCCCCAGGTGCCGACCATGGCCGAGGCCGGCCTCAAGGGCTTCAACGTGCTCAACTACTTCGGCCTGGTGGCGCCGCGTGGCACGCCGGTGACGGTGGTGGACCACCTCAACGCGGCGCTGGCCCGCGTGCTGGACATGCCCGAGGTGCGCGAGCGCCTGGGCCGCGACGCGGTGGAGCCCGCGCCCGGCAGCCCGGCGCAGCTGGGGCAGTTTCTCAAGACCGATGTCGAGGCCTGGGCCAGCGTGGTCAAGCGTCAAGGATTGAAAATCGATCCGTTCTGAGCGCTGGAGGCGGCGGAAAACAGGCACACTGATATTTATGCACCGAACGCGGCCCGGTGCATGTCACCTGTTCCTGGCCGTTGGAGCCTGTTTGATGAAGAAACGCGACTTTCTTGCCCTGGCATCCACGGCGGCGGCCCTGCCCGTGGGCCAGGCCTGGGCCGCCGAACGCCCGGCCACCCAGTCCCCCGCGCTGCTGACGGTGGGCGGGCCGGTGGGCAAGGGCAACCGCGGTCCCCTGGACGTGGAGCTCGATCAGATGCTGTTCAAGCACGGTGTCAAGTTCAGCACCGCGTTTGCCTTCGATGCTCCGGCCCTGATGCGGCTGGCCCGCGTGACCATCCGTCCCACGCTGGAGTACGACAACAAGGTCCATGCCCTCAGCGGCCCGCTGCTCACCACGGTGCTGCGTGCGGCGGGCGTTCGTCTGGCGCCCGGCCTGCGCCTGGGCCTGCGTGCGGTCGACGGTTACAACGTGGTCATCAGCCTGGCCGATGCCGAGGCCTACCAGATGATGGTGGCGACCCACATCGACGGCCAAGCCATGGCCCTGGGCGGACTGGGGCCGCAGTGGGCGGTGTACGACGCCGACCGGCTGCCGGCCTTCAAGGACAAGCCGGTGAAGGAGCGTTTTGGTCTGTGTCCCTGGGGCCTGTACTACATCGACGTGAGCCAGGGCTGAACGCGCGAGCCGGCTTCGTGCGGCCCCTGCTCTACACCTACCGCCGCTGCCCCTACGCGATGCGGGCCCGCATGGCCCTGCTGGCGGCGGGCGTGGCCTTCGACGCCCGTGAGATCGTGCTCCGAGACAAGCCGGCCGAGATGCTGGCCTTGTCACCCAAAGGCACGGTGCCGGTGCTCGTGTTGCCCACCGGCGAGGTGCTTGAGCAGAGCTGGGACATCATGGCCTGGGCCTGGTCGGCGCACGATGCGCTGGGCTGGTGGGCGGGGGCCCAGACCCCACAGAACCTGCAGCTGCTGGCCACCAACGACGCCGACTTCAAGCACCACCTGGACCGCTACAAGTACCCGGAGCGCTTCGGCGGCACCGACCGCGAGGGGCACCGCGCGCAGGCCGTCGCCACCTTGCTGATCCCGCTGGACGCGCGCCTGCGCGAGGCGGATTTTCTGGGGGGCGATGCACCTTGTGCCACCGACCTGGCGGTGTTTCCGTTTGTGCGCCAGTTCGCGATGGTGGACCCCACCTGGTGGGAGCGGGTGGACCTGCCGGCCTTGAAGCCATGGCTGGCCGCCTGGCTGAGCCACCCCTTGTTCGCGGCCTGCATGGCGAAGTTGCCAGCCCGGCAGCGGGTGGTGTTTCCGCCGTTGATGGCGGAGGTGTGATGAATAAGGTGACGAGCCTTGACCCCGGCACTGGCTCCACAGTTAGGGCTGCTTGGTTCCCCACCTGACCCGGTTGGCCGCTTCACCATGCGGGAAGGCCCGTCACTGCGTATTGTAGGCGACGATCAAGGCCCTTTCCCCTCGGGCGGCACACTAGAATCGTCCGCCTATGTCCTACATCGTCCTGGCCCGCAAGTACCGCCCCAAGAACTTCGCCGAAATGGTGGGGCAGGGGCACGTGGTGCAGGCGCTGGGCAATGCCCTGACCACGCAGCGGCTGCACCATGCCTACCTGTTCACTGGCACGCGGGGCGTGGGCAAGACCACCGTCTCGCGCATCCTCGCCAAGTCGCTCAACTGTGTCGGGCCCGACGGCAGCGGCGGCATCACCGCCACGCCCTGTGGCGTGTGCCAGGCCTGCACCGACATCGACAGCGGCCGCTTCGTCGATTACACCGAACTGGACGCGGCCTCGAACCGGGGCGTGGACGAGGTCCAGGCCCTGCTGGAGCAGGCGGTCTACAAGCCGGTGCAGGGGCGCTTCAAGGTCTTCATGATCGATGAAGTGCACATGCTCACCAACACCGCCTTCAACGCGATGCTGAAGACGCTGGAGGAGCCGCCGGAGTACCTCAAGTTCGTGCTCGCCACGACCGACCCGCAGAAGGTGCCGGTGACGGTGCTGAGCCGCTGCCTGCAGTTCAACCTGCGCCCCATGGCGCCCGAAACCGTGCTGGAGCACCTGACCCAGGTGCTGCAGGCCGAACAGGTGAGCGCGGAGGCGCAGGCGCTGCGCCTGATCGCGCGGGCGGCACGCGGCTCCATGCGCGATGCCCTGTCGCTCACCGACCAGGCCATCGCCTTTGGCGGTGGTCAGCTGGCCGAGGCCACGGTGCGCCAGATGCTGGGCGCGGTGGACCGCAGCCATGTGTTTGCCCTGATCGACGCGCTGGCGCGGGCCGATGGCGCGACCGTGGTGCAGACCGTGGACGCGCTGCGTTTCAACGGGCTCAGTGCCGCGTCCACGCTGGAGGAAATGACCGGCGTGCTGCAGCGCATGGCGGTGGCGCAGACGGTGCCCAGCCTGGGCACGGCCGACAGCAGCGATCCGGAGGCGCAAGCCGTGGCGCGGCTGGCGCAGGCCCTGCCGGCCGACGAGACCCAACTGCTCTACAGCCTGTGCCTGCACGGCCGCGGCGAACTGGGCCTGGCGCCCGACGAATACGCGGCGCTGACCATGGTGTTGCTGCGCCTGCTGGCCTTCAAGCAGCCGGTGCGCCAGGTGGCGGCTGCGCCATCTCCGGCCGCCGTGGAAAAAAAAAGCCTGATCCGACCCCCTGAGCCGGAGCAGGCCGCGCCCGTGTACCGGCCACCGGTCGCCCCGCCGGTTCCGGTGGTGGCCGCTGCGCCCACGGTGACCGTGCCGCCGCCACCACCGCCCGTGGTGGTGCCGGAGACGGCACCCGTGCCCGTGCCCGCGCCACCCATGGTGAGCGAGCCCGAACCCATGCCCGCAGCACTGCCCGCCCTGGGGCCAGACACCGCCCTGGCCGACGCCAGCGAAGGCGACTTCTGGTTTGGCACGGTGATGGACCTGGTGAAGCGCGAACTCGTGGCCGCGCTGGTGCGCGAATTGGCCCTGCAGTCGCAGCTGCTGCGGCGCGAAGGCGGGACCTGGCAGTTGCGGGTCGACCGCGAAACGCTGAACCAGGCCGGGGCCCGCGACCGCCTGCAGACCGCGCTGGCCGCCGCCGGGCACGCGGTCACGCTGCAGGTGAGCACCGGCCCCGTGAGCGATTCGGCCGCACGCCGGCTGGCGGCGCAGGCCGCAGCCCGGCAGCTGGAGGCCGAAGCCGCCATCGCCGACGATCCCTTCGTGCAGCAGATGATGCGCGAGTTTGGCGGCAAAATCGTGCCCGGCAGCGTGCGCCCGCTCTGAGCCACGGCCCACCTGGCGCGCGCCACAGTTTTCTTATTTCAACCAAGGATTTCCCATGTTCAACAAAGGACAACTCGCCGGCCTGATGAAGCAGGCCCAGGCCATGCAGGACAACCTCAAGAAGGCCCAGGACGAACTGGCGCTGATCGAGGTCACGGGCGAGTCCGGCGCCGGGCTGGTCAAGGTGCTGATGACCTGCAAACACGACGTCAAGCGCGTCACCATCGACCCCAGCCTGCTGGCCGACGACAAGGACATGCTCGAGGACCTGGTGGCCGCCGCCTTCAACGCCGCCGTGCGCAAGGCCGAGGAGACCTCGCAAGAGAAGATGGGCAAGCTCACCGCCGGTCTTCCTCCCGGCATGAAGCTCCCGTTCTGATGCCCGTTCGACTGTCCGCGTGAGCACCCTCGACGCGCTCACCGCTGCCTTGCGCTGCCTGCCGGGCGTGGGCCTGAAGTCGGCTCAGCGCATGGCCTACCACCTGATGCAACACGACCGCGACGGCGCGCTGCAGCTGGCGCAGGCCTTGTTGGAGGCAGCGCAGCAGGTGCGGCACTGTTCGCTGTGCCACACCTTCACCGAAGACGTGCTCTGCGCCACCTGCGCCGACCCGCGGCGCGACCGCGCCCAGCTGTGTGTGGTCGAAACGCCGGCCGACCAGGCCGCGCTGGAGCGCACCGGGGCCTACAAGGGCCTGTACTTCGTGCTCATGGGCAAGCTCAGCCCGCTGGATGGCATCGGCCCCAAGGACATCGGCCTGCAAAAGCTGTTTGACCGTGTGGCCGCGCCCGAACCCGACGCGGTGCGCGAACTGATCCTGGCCACCAATTTCACGGCCGAGGGCGAGGCCACCGCCCACGTCATCGCCCAGGCGCTCAAGGGCCGGGGCGTGCAGGTCACCCGGCTGGCGCGCGGCGTGCCGGTGGGCAGTGAGCTCGAATACGTCGATCTGGGCACCATCGCCCACGCCCTGGTCGACCGCCGCTGAGTCACTGGCGCCGGACCCCGCGCGGGAGGGTATCCACGCATGGTATTTACCCGCTCGGGAATCGCCCCGATGCCATTTCAGGCAATCTTCCTTAGCATTTGACTCAGTTTGACAGCCATGTTGCCAACCCATGACCTTCCCGAGCCGCCGCCAATGGATGCTGCACGCCACGCTGGCGGCGGCGGCCTGCGCTGGCCTGCCCGTGCGGGCCGAGGGGCGGCCTGAAAAGGGCAGGGTCAGCCTGGCCGTGGGGGGCAAGGCCGGTTTTTACTACCTGCCGCTGACCATTGCCGAGCAGCTGGGCTATTTCCGCGACGAGGGCCTGGAGGTCGACATCCAGGACTTTCCCGGTGGCTCGCGCGCGCTCAAGGCCTCGCTGGACCGAACGGTGGACGTGGTTTCGGGCGCCTACGAACACACCATCGACCTGCAGGCCCACGGCCTGTCCTACCAGGCCTTCGTGCTGCAGGGCCGCGCCCCGCAGATCGCCATGGGCGTGTCGCCCAAGGCGATACCGAACTACAAGAGCGTGGCCGACCTGCGTGGCCGGCGCATCGGTGTATCGGCGCCCGGTTCGTCCACCAACATGATCGCCAACCTGGTGCTGGCGCGTGCGGGGGTCAAGCCGTCCGAGGTGCATTTTGTGGGCGTGGGCACGGCCCAGGGCGCGCTCACCGCCTTCCGCTCGGGCGAGATCGACGCCATGAGCAACATCGACCCCGTGATGACCATGCTGGAGAAGCGCGGAGAAATCCGCATCGTGTCGGACACCCGCTCGCTCAAGGGTGCGGTGGACCTGTTCGGTGGCCCCATGCCGGCGGCTTGCCTGTACGCGCCCACCGAGTTCGTCGAGCGCCACCCGATCACCTGCCAGGCCCTGGCCAACGCGGTGGTCCATGCCCTCAAGTGGCTGCAGACCGCCGGGCCGTCGGACATCATCAAGGCGGTGCCCGAGAGCCACATGCTGGGCGACCGAGGCCTCTACCTGGCCTCGTTCACCCGGGTGCGCGACGCGCTGGCGCTCGACGGCCTGATGCCCGAGGCAGGTCCCGCCACGGCCCTGCGCTCACTGGCCAGCTTCGATGAGCGCATCCGGCCGGACCGCATCGACCTGTCCAAGACCTACACCAACGAATTCGCGCGTCGGGCCAAGCAGAAGTTCAAAGCCTAGGAGGCGGTACTCAGCGCGTGGTCGCGGCCTTGTTGCCCGCGACCTTCACCGGGGCCTTCTTGCGGCTGGCCACGGCCGTCTTGGCGGTGCCCGTTTTCGCGGCGGCTGTCTTGGCCGGGGCCTTGGCCTTGGCGCTGACCGCCGTGGCCTGGCGCTGCGGCAGCATCAGGGCCAGCGACTGGCCTTTTTTCAGCGGCGTGTTGATGCTGATGTGGTTCCATTCGGCCACGCTGCCGGCGTTCACCCCGTAGCGCTTGGCCAGGGCCGTGACGTTGTCGCCCTTGCGAGCCTGCACCATGGTGCGCTTGAGCACCACCTCGGGTTGCAGCAGGAGCTGGGCGTTGTCGGCCACGTGTTCGGGCACGTCGGCGTCCAGCCGGCCGTTGCGGTGCACCAGCAGCGTGGCGCCCTGGCGCACCAGCATGCGCGGCGGGATGTTGTTGATGCGGCGAAGCTCGGCCTCGCCCATGCCCAGCCGTTCAGCGGCCAACGCCGGACTCATGGTGGTGGGTGCCGTCCAGGCGGTCCAGCTCGCCAGCGGGCCTTTGTGGGCCCTCAGGTTGGTCTGGAACACGGTGGCGTTGTCCCAGGGCAGCAGCACGTGGGGTGTGCCGGCGGACATGATGACCGGCTTGTTCATCGACGGGTTCAGGGCCCGGAAGTCGGCCTCGTCGATCTGGGCCAGGCGGGCGACCATGGCCACGTCGATGTCGCGCTCGATGGGCACCGAGTCGAAGAAAGGGTGGTTGCCGATGGGCGGCACCACGGCACTGAATCGCGCCGGGTTGGCCACGATGTTCTTGACCGCCTGCAGCTTGGGCACGTAATAGCGTGTCTCGGTCGGCATGTTCAGGTCGAGGTAGGTGGTGGGCTTGCCCTCGCGCTGGTTGCGGGTGATGGCGCGGTTCACGTTGCCTTGTCCCCAGTTGTAGGCCGCCAGCGCCAGGTGCCAGTCGCCAAAGCGGGTGTAGAGCTGCTGCAGGTAGTCCAGCGCGGCGCGGGTCGAGGCCAGCACGTCGCGCCGGTCATCGCGGAACATGTTCTGCTTGAGGTCGAAGGATTCGCCGGTGGCGGGCATGAACTGCCACATGCCCGCGGCGCGGGCGCTGGACACCGCGTTGGGGTTGAAGGCGCTTTCGATGAAGGGCAGCAGGGCCAGCTCGGACGGCATGTTGCGGCGTTCCAGCTCTTCCACGATGTGGAAGAGGTACTTGCTGGAGCGCTCGGTCATGCGCTGGATGTAGTCGGGCCGGCTCACGTACCACTGCTCGCGGTCGCGCACGAGGTCGGTGTCCAGGTCGGGCATGGCGAAGCCGCGCCGGATGCGTTCCCACAGGTCGGTGGTGGCGGCCAGGGTGGCCACTTCCTGGGCCGGGGTGCCGGGCTTGACCGCGATCTCCGTCAAGGGGCCCGAGGGCAGCACGGGCGCGCGCGGCGCGGCGCGGGGGCCGCTGGCGATGGGCGCGTCGGCCGGCTGGGCCGGCAGGTTGGACATGGGCGGGGCGCTGGCGCAGCCGGCCAGCGCAAGGGCCAGCGTCACGGCCAGCCAGGAAAAGGGTTTGAACATCAGAAGGTGTTTTTCCATTCGCGCAGCGTGGCAAACACGCCGGTCTCGTCCAGCGCCGCGTTGGCGGCACGCTGGCGCATGGCGGCGGTGATGCCGGGTTGGCGGCTGCGCAAAAAAGGGTTGATCAAGCGTTCCTGCCCCATGGAGCTGGGCAGGGTGGGAAGGTTCCGTTGCCGCAAGGCCGTGCAGTGCGCGGCGTAACTGGCCAAGTCGGCATTATCGGGCTCCACGGCCAGCGCGAAGCGCAGGTTGGACAGCGTGTACTCGTGGGTGCAGCAGACCCGGGTCTGGGCGGGCAGGGCGGCCAGCCGGTCCAGCGAGTCCAGCATCTGCGCCGGCGTGCCTTCGAACAGGCGTCCGCAGCCGCCCGAAAACAGGGTGTCGCCACAGAACAGCAAGGGCGCGCCATCGATGTCGGCGCAGTGGTAGGCGATGTGGCCTGCGGTGTGGCCCGGCACGTGCATGACCTCGAAGCGCAGGCCCAGCACCTCCACCTGGTCACCTTCGTCCAGCCGGGTCAGCGGCTCGGGCATGGGCTCGGCCACTGGGCCATAGACGGCGGCGCCGGTCGCCGCGCGCAGCTCGGCCACGCCGCCGGTGTGGTCGGCGTGGTGGTGGGTGATCAGGATGGCGGCCAACGTCAGGCCGCGTGTCCGCAGATAGTCCAGCACGCCGCTGGCTTCGCCCGGGTCCACCACCAGCGCCTGGGTGCCCACCTGCAAGGCCCAGATGTAGTTGTCGTTGAAGGCCGGGATGGGGTGCAGGGTGGACGTTGTCATGGCGGCGCGCGGTGCGGATGAATGGCTAGAGGCAATCCGGCACTGTACATCGGCACGGTGGACTTGCCCATGCCGCCCGACGGCCATTGCGCTGGTTCGGGGGGCAGCGTTTACCATCGGTCCCCCGACCGTCCGTCCATCCCGTCCTCCGTTGCGCAGCAAACCGCCTTTTCCCACCGAACCGCCCGAGCCGTCAGGTGCCGCCGGCATTGCCGACTGGCTGCAGACGCCACCGGGGCAGTACATGCTGGCGTGGGAACAGGCCGAGTTCGATGCCGCCCTGGCCGACGTGTTCGGTTTTCACGCGGTGCAGCTGGGTCTGCCCGAGATGGACACCCTGGCCGGCAACCGCATCCCGCACCGCTGGCTGGGCCTGCCCGACGCCGAATGGCCACTGGTCTGCCCCTGGCCTGTCGATGTCGACGACGACGCCAGCGAACCTCGACCCATGCCCGCCTTGCCGCGCTGGGCCTTCGTGACCCATGCCGCTGCGCTGCCGTTCCCGGCCGCCAGCCTGGACCTGGTGGTCCTGCCCCACACGCTGGAGCTCAGCGCCGACCCCCACACGGTGCTGCGCGAGGTGGAGCGGGTGCTGGTGCCCGAGGGTCGACTGGTGATTTCCGGGCTCAACCCCGCCAGCCTCTGGGGCCTGCGCCAGGCGCGCGCCCATCTGCTGGCCCGGCTCGGGCTGTCCGCGCTGGGGGCCAGCGAGCTGTACCTGCCGGCGGCGGGCGAGTTCATTGGTCACTGGCGCCTGCGCGACTGGCTGCGCCTGCTGAGTTTCGAGGTCGAGAGCTGCCACTTTGGCGCCTACCGCCCGGCGGTGCGGACCGAAAAATGGCTGCAACGATGGGCCTGGATGGAGGCCGTGGGCGCGCGCTGGTGGCCGATACTCGGCGCTGTCTATTTCATCACCGCCGTCAAGCGCGTGCGTGGCATGCACGTGCTCGGGCCGGCCTGGAAACCCCGCCGCGCCACCGCCGCCGCTCCCGTGACGGCGGCACGGCAACAACCTCTGCATCACAGGACTTTGGATTGAACACCGTCACGATCTACACCGATGGCGCCTGCAAGGGCAACCCTGGCCCGGGCGGCTGGGGGGCGCTGCTGAGCGCCGGCACCACCGAAAAAGAGCTGTTTGGGGGCGAGCGCGAGACCACCAACAACCGCATGGAGCTGACGGCGGTCATCGAGGGGCTGGCGGCCCTGAAGCGGCCGTGTGTGGTTCATCTCTACCTGGACAGCGAGTACGTGCGCAAGGGCATCACCGAATGGATACACGGCTGGAAGGCCAAGGGCTGGAAAACCGCCGCCAAGCAGCCGGTGAAGAATGCCGACCTGTGGCAGAAGCTCGACGCCCTGGTGCACCAGGGCACCCACCAGATCCACTGGCATTGGGTCAAGGGCCATGCCGGCGACCCAGGCAACGAACGCGCCGACGGACTGGCCAACCGGGGCGTGCCCCGGGGCTGAGCGCGCAGCGACGCTGCGAATCGTCGTGTCGAACACCGGGCCATTGGTAGGCATGCCAACGGCTCGGGGACGCCCGCTGTTACATTGACAAATTCTCGCAATTTGGATGGGCAAGAACATGGCGAACAAGGTGGTGGTGTGGTTGTTGGCCGGGGCCGGTCTGGCACTGGCCAGCGGCGGCGCGTGGTGGCTGCAAAAAGGGGCCCCGTCCACGGCCACCACGGACGCGGCCACACCGGCGGCCGGCGCTGGCAAAGGTCCGACCGCCGCGGGGGGTGCCCGTCCCGGCGCGGGCGTGGCGGGGGGTGTGCCTGGCGTGGAAGTGGCCAGGGTCAAGACGCTGCCGCTGCAGGACGACGCCCAGGCCGTGGGCAGCCTCAAGTCGCGCCAGAGCGTGACCCTGCGCCCCGAGGTGGCCGGCCGCGTGGCCGAAATCGCCTTTGCCGACGGCGCCCGGGTCAGGAAGGGCCAGTTGCTGCTGCGCCTGGATGACACCTTGCAAAAGGCCGAACTCAGCCAAGCCGAGGCGCAGCTGTCCATCGCCCGTGCCAACCTCAAGCGCAACCAGGAACTGGTGGCCGAGAACTTCGTCGCCCAACGGGTGCTGGACGAAAGCCGCGCCAGCCTGCAGGTGGCCGAGGCCCAGGTCGCGCTGGCCCAGGCCCGGCTGGGGCGCATGCGCCTGCTCGCGCCCTTCGACGGCACGGTGGGCATACGCACGGTCAACCTGGGTGACTTTGTCAAGGACGGTGCCGACCTGGTCAACCTGGAAGACACCTCCATGTTGTACGTGGACTTCCGCATGCCCGAGCGCTACCAGGGCCAGTTGGCCGTGGGTCAGGGCGTGAAGGTGCAGATCGATGCCCTGCCGGGCCGCGACTTCAGTGCCAAGGTGCAGGCGCTGGACCCGCTGGTGGATGCCAATGGCCGTTCGGTGCTGGTGCGCGCGGTGATGTCGCCGGGCGGTGGCGTCACGCTGCGCCCGGGGATGTTCGCCCGCGTGACCACGGTGTTTTCGGTCAACGACGCCGCGCTGGTGGTGCCCGAGGAGGCGTTGGTGCCCCAGGGCGGCAAACAGCTGGTGTTCAAGATCGCCTCTGAAGGCGAGGGCGAGGCCGCCAGGACGGTGGTGCGCCGCACCGAGGTGCAGCTTGGCGTGCGCCGGGGCTCGCAGGTGCAGATCACCCGCGGCCTGTCCGAGGGCGACACCGTGGTGGTGGCCGGCCAGCAGCGCCTGCAGCGCGACGGCATGGCCGTGCGCGTGATCGACATGAACAAGCCGCCCGCCGCCGGGGGCAAGCCGGGCGCCGGCAAACCCGCCGCCGACGCGGCGCCGGCCGCGCGCTGAGCGGCCCTTGAACCGCACCATCCTGGGGTTTCGCCATGCAACTGCCTGAAATATCGATACGCCGCCCGGTGTTCGCCTCGGTGCTGTCCCTGCTCATCCTGCTGGTGGGCTGGGTTTCGTTCACCAACCTCAACGTGCGCGAGTACCCCAAGATCGACGAGCCGACGGTCACGGTCAGCACGCGCTTCGTGGGCGCCTCCAGCGAGGTGGTCGAGTCCCAGGTGACCAAGGTGCTGGAGGATTCGCTGGCCGGCATCGAGGGCGTGGACGTCATCACCTCCATCAGCCGCCAGGAGCAGAGCCAGATCACCGTGCGCTTCAAGCTGGAGCGCGACCCCGACTCCGCCGCCGCCGACGTGCGCGACAAGACCAGCCGCGTGCGCCAGCGCCTGCCCCAGGGCATCGACGAGCCGGTGATCGCCAAGGTCGAGGCCGATGCCTTTCCCGTCATTTGGCTGGCCCTGAGTTCCGACACCTTCAGCCCGTTGCAGCTCAGCGAGATGGCCAACCGCATCGTCAAGCCGGTGCTGCAGACCGCGCCCGGCGCCGCCGACGTGCGGGTCTACGGCGAGCGCCGCTATTCCATGCGCGTCTGGCTGGACCCGGACCGCCTGGCCGCCTACCGACTGACGGTGCAGGACGTGGAGGACGCGATCCGCCGCTCCAACCTGGAAGTGCCGGCCGGTCGCATCGAGAGCGCGCAGCGCGAGTTCAACGTCACCGCCGCCACCGACCTGCAGCGCCCCGAGGAATTCGCCTCGGTCACCATACGCAACGTCAACGGCTTGCCGGTGCGCATCGGCGACGTGGCGCGGGTGGTGCAGGGCCCGCAGGACGAGCGCACCTCGGTGCGCCTGAACGGCCGCGACTCGATTTCCGTGGGCGTGATCCGCCAGGCCACGGCCAACCCGCTGGAGCTGTCGGCCGGCGTGCGCCAGCTGATGGACAAGGTCAAGACCGACCTGCCGCCTGGCATCAACGTGGACGTGGCCAACGACAACTCGGTCTTCATCGACCGTTCCATCAAGGCCGTCTACAGCACCATCTTCGAGGCCGTGGTGCTGGTGGCGCTGGTGATCTTCGTGTTCCTGCGCACGCTGCGCGCCTCCATCATCCCGCTGGTCACCATCCCTGTCAGCCTGATCGGCACCTTCGCGCTGATGGCGCTGTTCGGCTTCTCCATCAACACCCTCACACTGCTGGCCCTGGTGCTGGCCATCGGCCTGGTGGTGGACGATGCCATCGTGGTGCTGGAGAACATCTTCCGCCACATCGAGGAGGGCATGCAACCCTTCGAGGCGGCGGTCAAGGGCGCCAAGGAAATCGGCTTCGCGGTGGTGGCCATGACGTTGACGCTGACGGCGGTGTACGCGCCGCTGGCCTTCACGCCGGGGCGCACCGGCCGCCTGTTCGCGGAGTTCGCGCTGGCCCTGGCCGGCGCGGTGGTGGTGTCGGGCTTCGTGGCGCTGACGCTGTCGCCCATGTTGTGCTCCAAGCTGCTCAAGCACAACCCCGCGCCCAACCGCTTCGACCGTGGCATGGAGCGTGTGCTGGTGGCCATCACCGCCGGTTACGGCCGGGCGCTGGCGGCCTCGCTGCGGGTGCGCTGGCTGGTGGTGGGCGTGATGCTGGCCAGCGCGGCCGGCAGCTGGGTGCTGCTGCAGGGCACCAAGCAGGAGCTGGCCCCCATCGAGGACCGTGGCGTCATCCTGACCGTGATCAACGGCCCCGACGGCGCCACGCTGGATTACACCCGGCGCTACGCCGAAGCCATCGAGCGCATCGGCCAGAACTACCCCGAGTTCGACCGCATCTTCGCCAACATCGGCAGCCCCACGGTGGCGCAGGGCAACGTATTCCTGCGCGCCACGCCCTGGGAAGAGCGCAGCCGCAGCACGCAGGAGATCGCGCGCGAGATCACGCCGCGCCTGGCCGGCCTGCCCGGCGTCAGCGCCTTCGCCATCACGCCGCCATCGCTGGGCCAGGGTTTCCGGGAGCGGCCGATCAACTACGTCATCGTCACCTCCGACAGCTACGAAAACCTCTCCAGGGTGGTGCGCCAGTTCCAGGACGCGCTGGCCAAGAACCCCGGCTTCGTGCAGGTGGACACCGACCTGCGCCTGAACAAGCCCGAGATCCGCATGGATGTGGACCGCGAGCGCGCCGCCGACATGGGCGTGAGCGTGGACGCCATCGCCCGCACGGTGGAAACCATGCTGGGGGGGCGCATCGTCACGCGCTACAAGCGCGAGGGCGAGCAGTACGACGTGGTGGTGCAGACCGAAAGCGCGCAGCGCAGCACGCCCGACGACATCGACCGCCTGTTCGTGCGTGGCCGCAACGACGCCATGATTCCGCTGGCCTCGCTGGTCAAGACGCGCGAGGTGGTGGTGCCGCGCGAGCTCAACCACTTCGGCCAGCGCCGCAGCGCCAGCATCACCGCCAACCTCGCGCCCGAGCTGGCCCTGGGCGATGCGCTGAAGTTCATGGACGCCACGGCGCGCGAGATCCTGCCGCCCGGCTACACCACCGACCTCAACGGCCAGAGCCGCGAGTTCCGCAGCTCCTCGGGCTCGCTGGCCCTGGTTTTCGTGCTGGCCCTGGTCTTCATCTACCTGGTGCTGGCGGCACAGTTCGAGAGTTTTGTCGACCCGCTGGTCATCATGCTCAGCGTGCCCCTGTCCATGCTGGGCGCCTTGCTGGCGCTCAAGTTCACCGGCGGCACGCTCAACGTGTTCAGCCAGATCGGCTTGATCACCCTGGTGGGGCTGATCACCAAACACGGCATCCTGATCGTGGAATTCGCCAACCAGCTGCGTGAGCAGGGCATGGCCATGCGCGATGCGGTGCAGGAGTCGGCCGCGCTGCGCCTGCGCCCCATCCTCATGACCACCGGCGCCATGGTGCTGGGGGCCGTGCCGCTGGCCCTGGCCACCGGTGCCGGGGCCGAAAGCCGGCAGCAGATCGGCTGGGTCATCGTGGGCGGCATGAGCCTGGGCACGCTGCTGACCATTTTTGTGGTGCCCACCATGTACACCTTGTTCGCGCGGACCAAGGTGCCGGGCGGCAACAAGGCCCAGGTGGGCGAGGGGCCGCTGACCGACCACTCGCACCACGAGGTCATCCCGGCCAAGTGAGGCCAAAGACAACCGCTATCCGTTGTCCATTCCGCCGTCGCGGGACCCGCGACGCATGAAGCGGTCGAACCGTGGGGCACCGCCGGGCCGGCTTGGCTGGACGGCTGGTGCCGCCCCTTGAGGGGGATGCGGCCACGCGCAGCGGGCAAGCGACGGGGTGGTCTGTTCAGGCCACGGCGGCGGGCAACGGGGATGTGTCGCCCAGCTCGCTGAGTTCCATCAGCAGTTGTGCCGACAGTTCGCCGCGCACCGCCACCGCGTCGGCCCAGCGGTTGTGCTGTTCCAGCGGGTCGCTGGCCAGGTCGTAGAGTTCGCACAACTCGGGCTGGTTGGACACGGTCAAGCGCCAGCCCCGCGTGATCAGGCTGCGCAGCCGGTAGCGCCGCGAGCGACCCGGCGGCAGCACCACCGGTTCACTTTCCACCAGCACGCCGGGGCGCGGGGCGTCGCTCAGCGAGGTGTCGCTCAGCCAGGGCAGCAGGTTCAGGCCCTGTATGCCGTTGTAGGGCGCCAGACCGCAGCGCGCCAGCACCGTCTGGGCGATGTCCAGGGTGCTGGCGGGCATGTCCAGGCGCTGGCCTTGTTGTGCCGCTGTGGCCGCCGGGTCGCGCCAGATGAAGGGCACGCGGGTGATGCCGTCGAAGTGCATGGCGCCTTTCAGCACCACGCCGTGGTCGCCCATCATGTCGCCGTGGTCGCTGGTGAAGATGACCACCGTGTTCTGGTCCTGGCCGGTCTCGCGCAGCGTGGCCAGCAGGCGGCCCACCTGTTCGTCGATCAGCGACACCATGCCGTAGGTCAGGGCGTGGATTTCGCGCAGCTCGCGTTCGCTGACGCCGAAGGCGCCGTAGCCCTCGCGCGATCCGCCCTCGCGGGTGAAGCGGTGCACGTCGGCCAGCAGCGCCGAATCGCCGCTGTGCCCATACGAGGCCGGCAGGCGCACGTCGTCCGGGTCGTACATGTCCCAGAAGCGGCCGGGCGGTGTGAAGGGGTGGTGCGGGTCGGGGAACGACACCTTGAGGAAAAAAGGCTGCTCCGGTGCGTTCTGCGCGTGGTCGGCCAGCCATGCGACGCCGCGTTCGCCCACGTAGGTGGAGGGGTAGAGCGCCTCGGGCAGGCGGGTGCGCCAGGCCTGGGGCGCGCTGTAGCGGCTGTCCGGGATCGCGTGTTCGCGCCCGCGCAGGCTGTCGGGCTCGGGGTGGCGTTCGGCCAGCCAGCGCGCGTAGTCGCCATGGACCTGGTCGCCGTGCAGCGTGGCCAGCTCCACGTGGTCAAAGCCGTAGTAGGGGGTCTCGACCGCATGGCGCGTGCCGCTGCGCCAGTCGGGCGTCCATTCGTTGCCGTAGCCGCTGCCGGCGCGTGGCCGCTGGCGGGCGTCGCGCAGGGCCTCGGGCGGCTCGGCGCCGCCGTTCTCGTTCTGCCAGCGGCGGCGCAGCGGACCGTCGTAGCCGAAGGCCTGCAGGTGGGACTTGCCGATCAGCGCGGTGGCGTAGCCGGCCGCGCGCAGCAGCTCGACAAAGGTGGTGTGCTCGCGCGACAGGTTGACGCCGTTGTGCACCACGCCGTGCAGGGACGGCAGGCGGCCCGTCATCAGGGTGGCGCGGTTGGACATGCAGGTGGTGCTGGCGGCGTGGAAGCGGCTGGCCAGGACACCGGCGCGGGCCAGGCTGTCGATGTGGGGCGTGCGCAGCAGCGGGTGGCCGGCGCAGCCCAGGTGGTCGGCGCGTTGCTGGTCGGTGACGATCAGCAGGATGTTGGGACGGGTGGGGCTCATCTCAGTCGGCCGTGATCTTGAACTGTTTCACGATGACGCCATAGCGCAGGTGGTCGGCGCGGGTCTTGTTGGCGAAGAATTCGCGGGATTCTTGATGCACGACCTGGCTCATGGCCTTGAACTGTGCGGCCACCTGCGGCTGCCTGAGCACCTCGTTGAAACTGGCGTGCAGGTCGTCGGCCAGCGTGCGCGCCATGCCCTTGGGACCGTAGACGCCAAACCAGATGTCGGTGTCCACGCCAGGAAAACCCTGCTCGGCCATTGTGGTCACATCGGGCAGCAACGGGCTGCGCTGCTTGTCCACCGTGGCCAGCGCCACCAGCTTGCCGCTGTCGATCAGGGGCTTGGCCACCGGCAGGCCGAGGTAGGTCAGTTTCACGTGCCCGCCCAGCACGTCGCTGATGGCCGGGCTGGTGCCGCGGTAGGCCACGTGGTCGATGTCCAGTCCGGCAACGTGGTTGAACAGTTCGCCGGCGATGTGCATGGGCGTGCCGTTGCCCGAGCTGGCGTAGCCCAGGCCAGGCTGTGCCTTGGCCAGGCGGGCCAGCTCGCGCGCGTCTTTCACGCCCAGGCTGGGGTGGGCCAGCAACAGCATGGACGACGAGGACAGCAGCGCGATCGGCGTGAAGTCCTGCATCACGTCGGCGGGTTTCTGCGCGCCCGGTGGCAGCACATGGGGCGCCATGGTGAAGGTGTTGGGCGTGACCAGCAGCGTGTGGCCATCGGGCTCGGCGCGGGCCACCGCGTCGTTGCCCAGGTGGCCGGCCGCGCCGGGCCGGTTGCTCACGATCACCGGGGTTTTCCAGCGCTGCTGCAGCTGTTGGCCCAGCAGCCTGGCGATCTGGTCGGGCGCGCCGCCGGCCGGGAAGGACACCACCAGCGTGACCGGCTTGCCGGGGTGGGCGGGCATGGTCTGGGCAGGGGCGGCAACGCCGCACAGGCTGAGGCCGGCCAGCAGCCAGGGCTGGGCGAGGTGTCGAATCATGGCGGGCTCCGTGGGATGTTTCAGGGGACTTTACCGAGCGACCCGGATGCGACATAGTGACGCACTGCTTGAAACATCTACAAGCACAGCTTGCTAATCAATGGACCGCCTGCGCCTCATCACCACCTTCCTCAGCGTGGCCGAATCGGCCAACTTCAGCCAGGCCGCCTTGCGGTTGCGTGTGTCGCCGCAGGCGGTCAGCGCCCAGATCTCGCAGCTCGAAGCCTGGCTGGGGGTGCGGCTGTTCAACCGCACCACGCGGCGCGTCGGGCTGACCGAAGAAGGGCGCATGTTCTTCGCTCGTTGCAAGGGGGGCTTGCAGCTGATCGAACAGGGCGAGATCGAGCTGCGCGACCGCCTCGATGAGGCCGTGGGTTCGGTGCGGCTGGTGACCTCCATGAGCCTGGGCCAGACCCTGGTGGCCAGCCTGGTGGCACGCTTCTGCGAACAGCATCCTCGCATCCAGGTCGAGATGCTGACCCAGAACCCCTGGCCCGATGTGGTGGACCTGGGCGCCGATGTGGGCGTGGTGGGCGGGGCGCTGCCCAACAGCTCGCTGATCGCCCGCAAGGCCGGGGTGTTCCGCCATGTGCTGTGTGCCTCGCCCGACTACCTGCGCCGCCAGGGTTTGCCCGACAGCCCGCAGGCCTTGCACGAGCACCGCTGCATCGGCCTGCGCCACCCACGCACCAACCGCATCTGGCCCTGGACCTTCCAGTCCGGTGGCCACCTGCTGACGCTGGAGCCGACCCTGGCCATGGTGACCCACGACCCGGCGGTGCAGCGCCAGCTGGTGCTGCAGGGCGCGGGCATCGCCCAGGTGGCGGGCTACTTCGCGCGTCCGCACCTGGAGTCGGGCACGCTGGTGGAGGTGCCCATCGGCTACGTCGGCCCGCCCATCGACGTGCACGTGTTCATGCCCCAGCGCAGCCACGTGCCCAAAAAGAGCCGGCTGCTGTGCGACTTCCTGTTTGAGGGCCTGAAGGCGCAAATGCGGTGAGCCGGGGTCAGATCACGCCGTCGAACACCATCACGTCGACGGCATCGCCCACGGCCACGTTGCCCTGCGCGTGGTGCAGCACGATGAGGCCGTTGCCTTCGACCATGGAACTGAGCACGCCCGAGCCCTGGTTGCCGGTGGTGCGGACCTGCAGCGTGCCGTCGGCCGCGGTGCTGACGGTGCCGCGCTGGTACTCGGTGCGGCCCGGCTTCTTGCGCAGGGGCTCCAGGCAGCGGGCCTTGAGCAGGGGGGGCGTGTGCGCCGCCACGTCGGCCACGCCCATGAGCTTGAGCAGGGCGGGGCGCACAAAAGCCAGGAAGGTCACCATCACCGCGACCGGGTTGCCCGGCAAACCGAACATGAGTGCCCCCACGCTTCCCGCTGCGCGTGGTTCGCTGCCCCCCATGGGGACCGATTCGCCTTGGGGCGGCCCGGCGGCGAATCGTCCGTCTCCAGTGGACGCCTGAATCCTGCCGACCGCCATGGGCCGTCCGGGCCGCATGGCGATGCGCCAGAAAGCCACGTCGCCGAGTTTTTTCATCATGGCCTTGGTGTGGTCGGCCTCGCCCACACTCACCCCGCCGCTGGTGATGATGGCGTCGGCTTGCCGTGCGGCTTGGCGGAAGGCGGCTTCCAGCGTGGCCGGGTCGTCGCGCACCACGCCGAGGTCGATCACCTCCAGCCCCAGGCGCGTGAGCAGGCCATAGACGGTGTAGCGGTTGCTGTCGTAGACGGCGCCTTCGCGCGGCGCCTCGCCCAGGCTCAGGATTTCGTCGCCGGTGGAGAAATAGGCCACCCTCACGCGGCGCAACACCGGCACCGTGGCCAGGCCCAGGCTGGCGATCAGGCCCAGCGCGGCGGGGCCGATGCGGGTGCCGGCGCGCAGGGCGGGGCGCCCGGCCATCAGGTCTTCGCCCAGCAGACGGCGGTTGTCGCCGCGCTGCAGCGCGCCTGCGGGCACGGTGATGCCGCCATCGGCCGCCAGGGTCAGTTCCTGGGGCACCACGGTGTCCAGCCCGGCCGGCATGATGGCGCCGGTCATGATCTTCACGCACGCGCCGGGCGCCACCGTGCCCGTCCAGGCCTTGCCGGCGAAGGCCGTGCCCTCCAGCATCCGCAGCGTGAGCGGCTGGCCGGCCCGCAGCTGCGCGCCGTCGAAGGCGTAGCCGTCCATGGCCGAGTTGTCGTGCGGCGGCACGCTGATGGGCGAGACGATGTCCTCGGCCAGCACCCGGCCCAGGGCGTCGAACACGCTGACGTTCTCGCGCTCGGTGACGGGGGCCACCAGTTCGGACAGGAAGGCGTTGACCGCGCTGGCGCTCAGGGCCTGTGGGTCGTAGCCTTGCAGTTCGGCGGCGATCTGGTCCAGGGTTTTCATGGTGTCGGAGCTTTCAGCGGTTTTCCAGGGCCTTGAGTTCGGCCAGGGTGTTGGCGTTGAAAAAGGCGCGCGGGTCGTCACCGGGGCGGTCGAACGGCACGACCACGGTCTTGTGCTGCGCGGTCCAGGCGTCGACCTTGCGGCCGCCGGCCTGGGTGAACACCGCCAGGCTGCCCAGCAGGTCGGCGCGCAGCAGGCAGAACACCGGCTGTGTGCGCAGTTGGCCGTCCTCCTCCCGTGCGGCCGCCATGGCGATGTCGGCGCCCTCGCGCGCCAGCGCCTCGGCCAGGCGTTCGGCCAGGTCCAGCGGGAAAAGTGGCGTGTCGCAGGGCGTCGTCAGCAGGTAGGGCGTCTCGCAGCGCTCCAGGCCGGTCAGGAAGCCGGCCAGCGGCCCGGCAAAGTCGCTGATCGTGTCGGGCCAGACCGGCACGCCAAAGGCCTCGTAGGCCGCCAGGTTGCGGTTGGCGTTGACCATCACCTCACCCACCAGGCCACCGCCCTGCATCTGCAGACGCAGCAGCGTGTGCAAGGCCAGCGGCGTGCCGTTGAAGTTCTGCAGGCCCTTGTCGACCCCGCCCATGCGCGAGCCGCGCCCCCCCGCGAGGACGATGGCGGTGATGTGTCCGGGTGAAATGGATGTCATAAAAAATGTAGGCAACCGAAGTGACTTGTCCGGGGGCACCGCCGGGCCGGCTCCGCCGGACGGCCAGTGCCGCCCCCTGGGGGTGACGCGAAGCGGCGCGGGGGGAACCCTCTCACCCGCCGATGTAGCTCATCTCGACGCGCCGGCCACCGGTCGACACATCGGGCGGCAGGCTGGCGCGCAGTTCGGAATAGCGGTCCTCGCGGCCCTGCCAGATGTGGGCGATGGCCGAGGCCAGTTGCTCGTCGCTGGCCTGGCCGCGCACCAGGGCACGCAGGTCGTGGCCCTGGGTGGCGAACAGGCACAGGTAGAGCTTGCCTTCGGTGGACAGGCGGGCGCGGTTGCAGTCCTGGCAGAAGGCCTGGGTCACGCTGCTGATGACGCCGATTTCGCCGCTGCCGTCGGCATAGCCCCAGCGCTCGGCGGTTTCGCCCGGGGCGCTGGGTTCGAGTTGCACCAGCGGCAGTTCGGCATGGATGCGCCGCACGATCTCGGCGCTGGGCAGCACCTCGTCCATGCGCCAGCCGTTGGTGGCGCCCACGTCCATGTACTCGATGAAGCGCAGGGTCACGCCGGTGCCCTTGAAGTGGCGCGCCATGGGCAGTATCTGGTCTTCGTTGGTGCCGCGCTTGACCACCATGTTGACCTTGATCTGGCGCAGGCCGGCTTCCTGCGCGGCCTGGATGCCGTCCAGCACGTCGGCGACGGGGAAGTCGACGTCGTTCATGGCGCGGAACACCGTGTCGTCCAGCCCGTCCAGGCTCACCGTGACACGCTGCAGGCCGGCCGCCTTGAGTGCGGCGGCCTTCTTGCGCAGCAGGCTGCCGTTGGTGGTCAGGGTGATGTCCAGCGGGCGGCCCTCGGTGGTGCGCAGGCTGGCGAGCTGTTCGACCAGGATTTCCAGGTGTTTGCGCAGCAGCGGCTCGCCCCCGGTCAGGCGGATTTTTTGCACGCCGTGGGCCACGAACTGGCGCGCGATGCGGGTGATCTCCTCGAAGCTCAGCAGCTCGCCGTGCGGCAGGTACTGGTAGTCCTTGTCGAAGATGGACTTGGGCATGCAGTAGCTGCAGCGGAAGTTGCAGCGGTCGGTGACGCTGATGCGCAGGTCCCGCAGGGGCCGGCCCAGCGTGTCGCCCAGCAGGCCGGTGGCGGGAATGGCCTGCTCGGGCACGCGGGCGATCAGGCTGCGCAGGCGCTGGTCGACGAGGGGAATGACACGGTCAGACATATCCCCGCATTGTCACTCAGACACAGCGCGCGCCGTCGACCTCCAGGCAAACCCCCGAGATGAACGCGGCCTCGTCGCTCACGAGGTAGAGCACCGCGTTGCCCACGTCCAGCGCGGTCGAGAAGCGGCCCAGCGGGATGGTGGAGCGGAACTTGTTCAGGCGTTCCTCGGTGAGTTCGCCGCCAGCGAAGGCCGTGCCCAGGCCGGTGAAGGGGTTCATCACCGGGTTGATGCAGTTGACGCGGATGTTGTCCGGGCCCAGCTCGGCCGCCAGCGACTTGCTGGTGGTGATGACGGCGCCCTTGGAGCCGTTGTACCAGGTCAGGCCCGGGCGGGGGCGCACGCCGGCGGTGGACGCGATGTTGACGAAACTGCCGCCGCCATTGGCGCGAAACGCCGGCACCGCGTGCAGGGTGGCGAGATAGATGCTCTTGACGTTGACCGCGTAGCACTTGTCGAACTCGTCTTCGCTGACCTCCAGCGCGGGCTGGTTCTTGTGGGTCCAGCCGGCGTTGTTGACCATGGCGTCGAGCTTGCCGTGGCGCGCCACGGCGGCCGCCACCAGCGCCTTCATGTCGGCGGATTTCGTCACGTCGGCGGCGACGAAACTGGCGCGGCCGCCGGCCGCCACGATCTCGGCGACCACGCGCTCGCCACCGGCCGCGTTGACGTCGTTGACGATGACCTGCGCGCCTTCTTCGGCCAGGCGCTTGGCGATGCCTTCGCCGATGCCGCCGCCGGCGCCGGTGACGATGATGGATTTGTCTTGGACTCGCATGAGCTGTCTCCTGAAAGGGTTCAACCGTGGCGTATCGCCACGGTTTTCAAAGTGGTGAAACCGAGCAGGGCCTCGAAGCCCTTCTCGCGGCCGTAGCCGGAGGATTTGACGCCGCCAAAGGGCAGCTCCACGCCACCGCCGGCGCCGTAGTTGTTGATGAAGACCTGGCCGGCCTTGACGCGTTTGGCCATGCGGAACTGGCGTGCGCCGTCGCGTGTCCAGACACCCGCCACCAGGCCGAAGTGGGTGGCGTTGGCCAACTGCACCGCGTGGTCCTCGTCGTCGAAGCACATGGCGGCCAGCACCGGTCCAAACACCTCCTCCTGCGCCAGGCGGTGGTTCACCGGCACGTCGCGCAGCAGGGTGGGGGCGGCGTAAAAGCCGCTCGCGGGCGCCTGGTCGACGACCTGGCCCTGGGCCACGGTGGCAATGCCGTCGGCGCGCGCCTGATCGAGGAAACCCCGCACGCGCTCCTGCTGGGTTTTGCGGATCAGCGGCCCGAGGTCCAGGTCCAGGGTGGGCGGGCCGGCGCGCAGGGCGCGAAAGGCCTGGCCCACCCGTTCAAGCAGCGGCTCGTACAGGCCGCGCTGGACCAGCAGGCGCGAACCGGCGCTGCAGGTCTGGCCGCTGTTCTGCACGATGGCGTTGACGATGAAGGGCAGGGCGGCGTCCACATCGGCGTCGTCAAACACGATCTGCGGACCTTTGCCGCCCAGCTCCAGCGTCACCGGGCAGTGGCGCACCGCCGCCACCTGCTGGATGAGGGTGCCCACGCTGGGGCTGCCGGTGAAGCTGATGTGGTCTATGCCCGGGTGGCGGGCCAGCGCGTCGCCCACCTCGTGGCCGTAGCCGGTGACGATGTTGATGGCGCCCGGCGGAAAACCGACCTCGGCGGCCAGCTCGGCCACGCGGATCAGCGACAGGCAGGCGTCCTCGGACGGCTTGACCACACAGACGTTGCCGGCGGCCAGGGCGCCGCCCACGCTGCGGCCAAAGATCTGCATGGGGTAGTTCCACGGGATCACATGGCCGGTCACGCCGTGGGGTTCGCGCCAGGTCAGCACGCTGTAGCCATCCAAGTAGGGGATGGTGTCGCCGTGCAGCTTGTCGCCGGCCCCGGCGTAGAACTCGAAGTAGCGCACCAGGGCCAGGGCGTCGGCCCGGGCCTGCTTGGTTGGCTTGCCGCAGTCGCGCTGCTCGATGGCGGCCAGTTCGTCGGCGTGTTCGGCCACCTTGGCCGACAGCTTCATGAGCAGGCGCCCGCGCTCGGCCGCGCTCAGTCGCGACCAGGGGCCGTCGAGGCACTGTCGGGCGGCGCTGACGGCCGCGTCCACGTCGGCGGCGTTGCTGCGTTCGATGCTGTCGTAGACCTGGCCATCGGCCGGGTCGATCACGGGCAACGTCTGGCCAGAGGCCGAACGCACGGCGGTGTTGGCGATGAAGTTCAGGGGCATGGTGGTTTTCTCATTGCGGGCCGATGGCGGGCGCCGGCGCTGGCATGGGCGCGACCACCGGTGCCTTGTTGAAGACGATGTCGCGCAAGGTGAGCGAGATGGCCGGGATGTAGGTGATGAGCATCAGGCAGCCCAGGATCACCAGCACGAAGGGCAGCAGGTGGCCGATGATGCGGTCCAGCGAGATCTTGGCCACCGTGCAGGCCGCGAAGAGGTTGACGCCGAAGGGCGGTGTGATCATGCCCAGGGCCAGGTTGACCACCATGATCATGCCGAAGTGGATCGGGTCGATGCCAAAGAACACCGCCACCGGCACCAGGATGGGGGCCAGCACGATGATGGCCGCCGAGGTTTCGATGAACATGCCGATGACAAACAAGGCGGCGTTGACGCCCAGCAGGAACCAGGCCGGCGACTGCAGCACCTCCTTGAGCCATACCCCGATGGCCTCCGGAATGCCGGCGCGGGTGATGAGGAAGGCAAACAGGCCGGCGTTGGCGATGATGAACATGATCACCGCGCTGGACAGCACGGACTTCTTGAACACCGCCACCAGGTGCTTGAATTCCAGCTCGCGGTGAATCACCAGACCCACGATCAGGGCGTAGAACACTGCCACCACCGAGGCCTCGGTGGGGGTGAAGATGCCGCCGTAGATGCCGCCCAGGATGATGACGGGCATGAGCAGGGCCCAGCCGGCTTCCACCATGGCCTGGCGCACCGAGAGGCGACCATCGCCGTCGGTCTTGCCCAGGCCCTTGAAGCGGCACCACAGGTGGACGAACAACATCAGCACGCCGCCGATCAGCAGGCCTGGCACCACGCCGGCGATGAACAGCTCGCCGATCGACACCTCCGCCGCGACGCCAAACAGGATCATGGGGATGGACGGCGGGATGATCACGCCCAGCTCGGCCGAGGTGGCCTGCAGGGCCGCGGCATAACCCACCGGGTAGCCGTGTTTGATGAGGGCGGGAATGAGGATGGAGCCGATGGCAAAGGTGGTGGCCACCGACGAGCCCGAGACGGCGGCGAAGATCATGCAGGTCAGCACGCAGGTCATGGGCAGGCCACCTTGCACGCCGCCCACCAGCGACTTGGCGAAGTTGACCAGGCGGCGCGAGATGCCGCCGGTCTCCATCAGGTTGCCGGCCAGGATGAAAAAGGGGATGGCCGCCAGCGGAAACTTGTCGATGGCGCTGAACATCTCCTTGGGCACCAGCACCAGCTTGCTGTTGTCGAAGATGGCCAGACCCAGGATGGCCGAGCCGCCGATGGAGACGGCGATGGAGATGCTGAAGGCAAAGCCCAGCAGCATGGTGACGAGCAGGGTGAGGGACATGGGGCGTGCTCCGTGTGCTTGTTGTTGTTATTGGGCGGTCGAGAGTTCGTCGTCGTGCGGGTCGATGTGGTGGGCCAGCACGGCCACCACCGCCAGCAAGGCCCCGACCGGTAGCGCGGCATAGGCCCATCCCATGGACAGCTCCATGCTGGCAAAGGTCTGGAAGCGGATGCGGTTGACGAGGTCGACACCAAACCAGATGACGACCGCCAGGAAAGCCAGGTTGACGCCGGTGATGATGCCGCGCACGGTGCCGCGCCAGGCGCCACGCGAGAGGCGCAGCATCAGGTCGACCGAGACCAGCGCGCCCTGGCGGAAGGCGGCGACGATGCCCAGCATCACCATCCAGATCAGCAGGCGGCGCATGGACTCCTCGGTCCACGTGGACGGCTGCGAGAACACGAAGCGACCGATGACCTGCCACATGCCCAGGCAGGAGATGAGGGCCAGCAGCACGCAGGCGGTGTACAGGCACAGGCCGGTGAGCACACGGTCCAGGCGAAGAATGATTTTTTTCATGACAGCAATCCAGCCAGCGCCAGAGTGGCGACGCAAGAAGGGAAGTTCAACCCAGGATGTCGCGGGTCCGGCTCCGCCGGCCCGCAGACATCGCCCCCTTGAGAGGGGGTGGCGCGCCCTCGGGCGCCGCGCAGGGGTGGGCTTATTTCACCGCCTGAATGGCCGCGATCTTGTCGGCACCAAACTCCTTGGCGTAGCCGGCGTAGGCGGGTGCGACGGCCTTGCGGAAGCTCTCGCCGTTGACCTGCTTGACCACCTGCATGCCTTCTTTTTCCAGCTGGGCGATGCCGTTGTTCTCGTCGTCGTTGACCTTCTTGCGCTGAGCCGCCGCACCCTTCTTGGCGGCCTCGGTGAAGGCGGCCTTGTCGGCGGCCGACAGCTTGTTCCAGACAGCAGGCGACAGGATCAGCGCGGCGGGCGAGTAGACATGGCCGGTCAGCGACAGGTGCTTCTGCACCTGCGAGAACTTGGACGCCAGGATCACCGGGATGGGGTTTTCCTGACCGTCGACCGTGCCCTGCTGCAGCGCCGTGAACAGCTCGGGGAAAGCCATGGGCGTGGGCAGGATGCCGAAGGTCTTGTAGCCGTCCATGTGCACCTTGTTCTCCATGGTGCGCATCTTCAGACCCGATGCGTCGGTGGCCTGGTTGATGGCGCGCTTGCTGTTGGTCATGTGGCGGAAGCCGTTTTCGGTCCAGGCCAGGTTGATCAGGCCCTTGGCTTCCATCTTCTTCTGCAGGTCCTGGCCGATGGGGCCGTCCATCACCTTGCGGGCGTGGTCGTAGTCGCGGAACAGGAAGGGGATGTCGACGATCTTGACCTCGGGCACGAAGTTGCCCAGCGGGCCGGTGGAGGTGTTGACCAGGTCCTGGGTGCCCAACTGCACCGCCTCGATCTGCTCGCGCTCGCCGCCCAGGGCCGAGTTGGGGAACTGCTGGCACTTGTAGCGGCCCTGGGTGCCTTTTTCCATCTCGTCGCAGAACACGGTGGAGCCCACACCGTAGTGCGAGGTGGCCGAGGTGGCGTAGCCGATCTTCAGCACGGTCTGTGCGTGAGCGCCGGTGGCGGCGAGCAGGGCAGCGAGGGCCAGGTGTTGGAACAGGGTTTTCATGGAAGGTCTCCTTTGTGGTTGGGAACGAGAACGGAAAAAATGAGGGGTGACAGTCGCAGCGGCAGTCAGGCCAGGCCAAGCCTGGCGCGGGCGCTGGGCAGGGTCACAGCGTCCCGGTTGTCCGCCACGTACTGGCGCAGCACGCTGGCGAAATCGGCGTCGGCCTTCAGGCCCAGGCGCGCGGTGCGTGTGCTCTCGAAGCGTGCCGGCCAGCCGGCGACGATGCGGGCCACGGCCTCGTCGGGCTGGTGGGTGATCAGGGCCAAAGCGGCCGGGCCGGCCAGTTCGTCCAGGGCCGACAGCATCTCGCGCACGCTGACCGTGAGGGCCGGCAGGTTGATGGCGGTGCGCCCGCCAAAGGCATCGCGGCTGGCTTCCATGACGGCGACGATGCCTGCGACGGTGTTGGCCGGTGAGGACAGGGCGACGCGGGTGTCGAGGTCGACCGGGTTGTTGCTCGCCTGGCCCGCCAGCGGCTCGCGGAACAGCCCGGACAGGAAGCCCGAGGCCGCACCGTTGGGGCGGCCCGGGCGCACCGACACCGTCATCAGGCGCGCGGCGCGGCCGTCGATGAAGCCCTTGCGTGTGTAGTCGGCCACCAGCTGTTCGCAGACGAATTTGTGGATGCCGTAGCTGGATTGCGGCGTCGGCAGGGTGTGGTCGTGCACCACCGCCGGCAGGGGCAGGGCCGGGTCGCTGCCGAACACCGCCACCGAGCTGGCGAAGAAAAAGAGCGGCGCGCCGTGTCCGGCCAGGGTCTGGGCCCGGCAGGCGTCGAGCAGGCGGCGCGTGGTGTCCAGGTTGGCGTGCAGGCCGAGGTCGAAATTGGCCTCGCACTCGCCCGACACGGCCGAGGCGAGGTGAAAGACAGCGTCCCACGTCTCGGCCATCAGCGCGGGAATCTGCGACAGCAGGTCGCCGGTGTGGGTGCGCACCCGTGTGTCGGCCGTGAGCGCCACGTCGCGCGGCGCCACCAGATCGGCCAGCATCAGCTGGTGGATGGTCTGACCGCCCAGCGTGCCGCGCTGCAGCAGGGTGTGGGCCAGGCGCGAGCCGAGAAAGCCGGCGCCGCCGGTGATGAGAATTTTCATGCGTGTGCTTTCGAAGAGGCCTGGTAGCGGCGCAGCCAGCCCAGGCCGGCGCTGGTGCCCGCCTTGGGGCGGTATTCGCAGCCGATGAAGCCGGTGTAGCCCAGTTGGTCGAGTCGGTCGAACAGGTGGGGGAAGTGGACTTCGCCCCCGTCGGGTTCGTGGCGGTCTGGCACACCGGCGATCTGGATGTGGCCGACGCCGGCCCAGTGTTTTTCAAGCCGGCGTGTGAGGTCGCCTTCCATGATCTGGCAATGGTAGAGGTCCATCTGCACTTTCAGGTTGGGCGCGCCGACCTCGTCCAGCAGGTCGTGGGCCTGCTGCTGCCAGTTCAGGTAGTAGCCGGGCATGTCGCGGCTGTTGATGGGCTCGACCAGCAGGGTGATGCCCAGCGGTGCCAGCTTGTCTGCGGCCAGGCGCAGGTTGGCCACGTAGGTGCGGCGCAGCAGGGCCGCGCCGGCACCGGGTGGCACCAGGCCGGCCATGGCGTGCAGCTTCTGGCAGCCCGTGGCCTGGGCGTAGGCGATGGCGGTGTCGACCGAGGCGGCGAACTCGGCCTCGCGCCCGGGCAGGCAGGCCAAACCGCGTTCACCGGCCGCCCAGTCGCCCGGCGGCAAGTTGAACAGGGCCTGCGTCAGGCCGTGGGCCGACAGGCGCTCGGCGATCTCGGCGGGCGTGTGTTCGTAGGGAAAGAGGTACTCCACGGCCTCGAAACCGTCGCGTGCGGCGGCGGCGAAGCGCTCGAGGAAGGGCACCTCGGTGTACATCATGGACAGGTTGGCGGCGAAGCGGGGCATTGGTTTTCTCGTGTTTACCAGGGTGCGTTGAACTGGGCGCGCAGGTCGTTGATCTGTTGCTCGGTCAGCGGCGTGGGGCGGCGTTCGGACAGCAGCCACAGGCGGGCGGTCTCTTCCAGTTCTTCCAGCAGGGCCATGGCGCTGGCCGGGCTGGCGTGCCACACGGTGGGGCCCAGGCGCTCCAGCATCACGGCGCGCAGCGGGCGCTCGGCGCGGGCGATGGTGGCCGCCACGGCGTCGGCCACGGCGGGCGAACCCGGTACGCCATACGGAATCAGCGGCACGTGCCCGACCTTCATCACCTGGTATGGGGTGATGGGCGGCAGGATGTCCTCGTCGCGCCACACGCCTTGCAGCGTGAGGGCGACCAGGTGGGTGGAGTGGGTGTGCAGCACGCAGCGGGCATCGGGCGCGCTGTCGTAGATGCGGCGGTGCAGCTGCAGGGTCTTGCTGGCGCGGGCGCCACCGAGCTGTTCGCCACTTTCGGCTACCCAGGCCAGCTGGTCGGTGTCGAGAAACCCCAGGCAGGCGTCGGTGGGGGTGATGAGGAAACCGCCGCCCTCGTCGGCGCCCAGGCGCGCGCTGATGTTGCCGGCCGTGGAGTGCACATAGCCGCGCTGGAACAGCGAGGCGCCCACGCGCACGATCTCGGCACGGACGGCGGCCTGGTTCACAGCGCCACCCCGGCCTGTTGCAGCGCCTGCACGAAGAAGTCAGGGCCGCCGAAGTTGCCCGACTTGAGCGCCAGCAACAGGGGCTCGCCACTGCCGGGCAGCGCCGCCTGTGTCCACGGCACGCCGGGGCAGATGGCCGCGCCGATGCGCAGCTGGGCCACCCCCAGGGCCAGGACCACGGCGCCCGAGGTTTCACCCCCAGCCACCACCAGGCGGCGCACGCCACCGGCCACCAGTCCACGGGCGATGTGGGCCAGGGCGTGTTCGACCAGTTCGCCCGCCGCTTGCACACCGAGCGCGGCCTGCACCGCTTTCACGCTCTCGGGCGCGGCGGTGGCGTAGACCAGCACCGGGACACTGGCCAACGCGGCCCGTGCCTGGGCCAGCACCGCGTCGGCGGTTTGTGTGCCTTGGTGCAGGGCCAGCGGGTCGACTTGCAGGGCGGTGTGGCCGGCGGCCAACCAGCGTGCGACCTGGCCATTGGTGGCCTCGGAGCAGGAGCCTGACACGACGGCGGCGGGGCCGGTCAGGTCATCGAGAGTGGCGGCGTGGTCGTCGGGGCTGAACCAGCCCCGACGCGCGTAGGCCGGTGGCAGGCCCAGCGCCACGCCGGAGCCGGCGGTCAGCAGGGGCAGGTCGGCGCAGGCTTCACCCAGGGTCAGCAGGTCGCCGTTGTCCACCGCGTCGGCCACGGCGATGGCCACACCGTCGGCGCGCAGCTGGACGATACGGGTGCGGGCCGCGTCGGCGCCGGCCCCCACGCTGTCGTGCCGCAGCAGGCCCACGCGCTGGCGGGTCTGGGGTTGCAGCACACGCACCAGGTTGGCGTCCCGCATGGGCGTGAGCGGGTGGTTTCGCATGCCCGAATCGCTGAGCAGTTGGTCGCCCACGAACAGGTGGCCCTTGAACACCGTGCGGCCGTTCTCGGGGAAGGCGGGGCAGGCGATGGTGAAGTCGGTGCCCAGCGCCGCCATCAGCGCGTCGGTGACCGGGCCGATGTTGCCCTCGGGCGTGGAATCGAAGGTCGAGCAGTACTTGAAATAGATCTGGCGCGCGCCAGCGGCCCGCAGGGCCTGCAGCGCGGCCAGGCTCTGGGCCACGGCGTCGGCGGGGGCGATGGTGCGGGTCTTGAGCGCGATGACCACGGCGTCGGCCTCGGGCAGGGCGCCCTTTTGCGGGTCCGGCACACCCAGCACCTGCACCGTGCGCATGCCGGCGCGCACCAGCATGCTGGCCACGTCGGTGGCGCCGGTGAAGTCGTCCGCGATGACACCGAGGATCATGCCGCTTCCTCTGCCGACGTTGCAGGCGCGGGCAGCTCCAGCCCGGCCAGCTGGGCGTAGTACTTGACGACGGCCGAATCGTCCTCAGCCCCCAGGCCCATGGCCGCGGTGGACAGGTAGAGCTGGTGGGCGGCGGCGGCCAGCGGCAGCGGGAACTTGAGCTGGCGCGCGGCGTCGAGCACGATCCCCAAGTCCTTGACGAAGATGTTGACGGCCGACAGCGGCGTGTAGTCGCCGTCGAGGATGTGGGGCACGCGGTTTTCGAACATCCAGCTCATGCCGGCGCTGTTGCAGATCACCTCGTACAGCTGGCGCGGGTCGGCGCCGGCGCGCATGCCCAGCGCCAGGGCCTCGCAGGCGCTGGCGATGTGCACGCCGGCCAGGTGCTGGTTGACCATCTTGACGGTGGAGCCGATGCCGGCCTGGTCGCCCAGGCGGTAGACCTTGCCGGCAAAACTGTTCAGCACCTCACCGGCGGCGGCAAAGGCCTCCGGTGTGCCGGAGGCCATCACGGTCATCTCGCCCGCCGCGGCCTTTTTGGCGCCGCCCGACACCGGGCCGTCGATCAGGTGAATGCCCCGCTCGGCCAGCTTGTTGGCCCAGACCGGCGGCAGGGCCGGGTCCACGGTGGCGGAGCTCACGACCACCGCCCCTGGCTTGAGTCGCGTGACGATGCCTTGTTCGCCGAACAGCACGTCTTCGGTTTGGGCAGCATTGACCACCAGCACCAGGACCACATCACAGTGTGGGGCCAGCTCGGCGGCACTGGCCACGGCCTGGCCGCCGGCCTGCTCGAAGGCCGTGCGGGCCTCGGCGCGGGGGTCGCAGCCCCAGGTGGGCAGGCCCTTGCGCAGGGCCGAGAGGGCGGCGCCCATGCCCATGGAGCCGAGGCCGATCACGCCCAGGGTGGGCGCGGATAGCTTGTTCATCGTCATTCCTTGTGGTCGTGGTGGGCCAGCAGCGCGTCCAGGGCGCGCCGTATGGGCGGCGCGGCGTGTTCGATGCGGTGCGCGGCATTGCTCATGTGACGCATGGCGGCCTCGCGGGCGGCCGGCACGTCGCCACGCATCACGGCGTTGGCGATGGCGCGGTGTTCTTCGCGCACTTGCACCATGTACTCGCTGTCCATGGCCTCGTTGGTGCGGGTCACGCGCATGGCGTCGCGCTGGTACTGCTCCAGAAATCCCAGCAGGCGCTCGAACTGCGGGTTCTCGGTGGCGCGGGCGATGCTGCGGTGGAATTCGAGGTCGGCCTCGACGCCCTGCACCCCGTGGGGCGGGCAGGCCTCGAGCGCGGCCAGCGCGGCGGCGATGGCGCGTGCCTTGTCGGGTGTGATGCGGGCGGCGGCCAGGGCCGCCACGTCGGCCTCCAGCCCGCGGCGCACCTCGACCACCTGCAGCACGGCTTCCATGGAGTGCAGCACGGTGGGGTCGAAGGCCAGCGCCCGGGCCTGTGTGCGCGGTGCCACGAACACACCCGCGCCCTGGCGCGAGGTCAGCATGCCCACCGACTTGAGCCGGCTCACCGCCTCCCGCACCACGGTGCGCGAGACACCGTACTGTTCGGCCAGGCGTTGTTCGGTGGGCAGCTTGGCGTCCGGCGCCATTTCGCCCGATTCGATGCGTTGCATGAGCAGCGCGGCAAGCTTGTCGGTCAGACGTTCGGGCGCTTGCAGGGGTTCGACGGTCGCACTGGGCGTTCCACTGTTCATGGATGGAACGTGTTTTGTCGGTTCATATGGTCATCATACAAATTTCAACCGACATCACCGCTCATGGTTTACCCGAGGCCGCGGGAGCCCGTCAACCGTCAGCGATCAGGGTCAGACGCCGACAGTGGCCAGCGACTCGGTGCGGTTGCGCCCACGCTGCTTGGCCTGGTACATGGCCTGATCGGCGCGGTGCAGGGCGAGTTCGGGCGCCTCACCCGGCAGGCACTGGGTGACACCGATGCTGACGGTCAGCGAAACCGGTCCGCGCTCGGTCAGCAGCGGCTGTGAGGCCACCATGGCGCGCAGCCGCTCGGAGACGCGGTGGGCATCGTCCGGGCTGGCGTTGGGCAGGAAGATGGCGAACTCCTCGCCGCCCATGCGGCCCAGCACGTCTTCCTTGCGCAGGCAGGGTTCGGTCACCGCGACAAAATGCCGCAACATCTGGTCGCCCACCTTGTGGCCGAAGCTGTCGTTGATGTGCTTGAAATGGTCCAGGTCAAGCAGCAGGACCGGCAGGGTCGCGTTGCTGCGGTGTGCCAGGCTGCAGGCCTTCTCCAGCAGGGCCAGAAAGGCGCGGCGGTTGAACGCGCCGGTGAGAAAGTCCTTTTCGGCCACGTGCCGCAGTTCCCGGGTGATGAACTCGTTGGTCAGCATCAGCGAGCCGAAGGCCAGCAGGATCAGGGCGATGATGGTTTCGAGGACGATGAATTGCGAGATGGCCGAGGTGGCGGATGGCGGGTTGGCGCCTCCACCGCCAAGTTGGAACAGCCAGGGACGCGCCACCAGAAACAGGCCATGCAGCGTGTAGGCGGTGGCCACGAGGTGGCGTGCAGGGAACTGGCGGGCCGTGCTGCCCCGCGACAGGTTGTGGGCGCTGAGCAGGTACAACGCGCCCGCCACGCTGCTGCCGATCAGCACCCGCACGCCCATGTGTGGATGCAGCGCGGTGAAATAAAACCCCAGGCCGCAGAGCAGCACGCCACACATCACCGGCCAACGCATGGGCAGGGCGGGCAGTCCCACATAGGCCCGCACGCCCACGACACTGCAGTAGGCGGCCAGAAACAGGCACAGTTGCGTGATCACCACGGACACCAGTTCGGGCATCTGGTCGCGTCCCAGCAGTGCCACGCTGACACAAAAACCGAACAGGTAGGACATGGCCCAAGCCTGCAGGCCGGGGATGCGGCGGTTGAAGTGCCAGACGGCAAACAGCACACCACACATGATGCCCATGAGCATGGCGGCCAGGATCAGGAGCGTGGGGATGTGCACAGTGGGAAGAGGTCGTCCAGAAGAGGCAGGTCGGGGGCCCGCATTCGCCAACGCAGGCGTCGTGAGTGCCGATATTAAGACCTGTTGGCGCAGGGGGGCCAAGAAAAGCGGCCTGACCGAAGCCAGGCCGCCGGAACGCAAAAAGTCGAGCGTCGGATCTGCCGCTCAGACCGTCAGCAAGGGCACGATGAGCAGTGCCACGATATTGATGATTTTGATCAGCGGGTTAACGGCCGGGCCGGCGGTGTCCTTGTAGGGGTCGCCCACGGTGTCACCGGTGACGGCGGCCTTGTGCGCCTCGCTGCCCTTGCCGCCATGGTGGCCGTCCTCGATGTATTTCTTGGCGTTGTCCCAGGCGCCGCCGCCGGTGCACATGGAGATGGCCACGAACAGGCCGGTGACGATGGTGCCCATCAGCAGGCCGCCCAGGGCCTTGGGGCCCAGCAGCAGGCCGACCGCGATCGGCACCACCACCGGCAGCAGGCTGGGGATCACCATTTCCTTGATGGCGGCGGTGGTCAGCATGTCCACGGCCTTGCCGTACTCGGGCTTGGCCGTGCCTTCCATGATGCCCTTGATGTCGCGGAACTGGCGCCGCACCTCCACCACCACCGCGCCGGCCGCGCGGCCCACGGCTTCCATGGCCATGGCGCCGAACAGGTAGGGAATCAGGCCGCCGATGAAGAGGCCGACGATGACCATGGGGTCGCTCAGATCGAAGCTGATCTTGTGGCCGTAGGTTTCCAGCTTGTGGGTGTAGTCGGCGAACAGCACCAGCGAGGCCAGGCCGGCCGAGCCGATGGCATAGCCCTTGGTGACCGCCTTGGTGGTGTTGCCCACGGCGTCCAGCGGGTCGGTGATGTCGCGCACGCTGCTGGGCAGCTCGGCCATCTCGGCGATGCCGCCGGCGTTGTCGGTGATGGGGCCGTAGGCGTCCAGCGCCACCACGATGCCGGCCATGCTGAGCATGGACGTGGCGGCGATGGCGATGCCGTAGAGGCCGGCCAGCTGGTAGCTCACCAGGATGGCGATGCACACGAAGACCACCGGCCAGGCGGTGGAGCGCATGGACACGCCCAGGCCAGCGATGATGTTGGTGCCATGGCCGGTGGTGGAGGCCTGGGCGATGTGCCGCACCGGCGCGTACTGGGTGCCGGTGTAGAACTCGGTGATCCAGACCAGGGCGGCGGTGAGGATCAGGCCGACGGCGCAGGCGCCGAACAGCTTGAGCTGGCTGCCGGTGGCGGTGACCGCGTTGTCGGGCATCAGCATCGTGGTGACGAAGTAGAAGGCGATCAGTGACAGCACGCCGGCGATCGCCAGGCCCTTGTAGAGCGCCGGCATCACGTTCTTCATGCCCGGGCTGGCCTTGACGAAGAAGCAGCCGATGATGGAGGCGATGATGGACACGCCGCCCAGCACCAGCGGGTACAACACGGCCTGCATCGGTGCGGCGCTCAGCATCAGGGCGCCCAGCACCATGGTGGCGATCAGCGTGACCGCGTAGGTCTCGAAGAGGTCGGCGGCCATGCCGGCGCAGTCGCCCACGTTGTCGCCCACGTTGTCGGCGATCACGGCCGGGTTGCGCGGGTCGTCCTCGGGGATGCCGGCCTCGACCTTGCCCACCAGGTCGGCGCCGACGTCGGCGCCCTTGGTGAAGATGCCTCCGCCCAGGCGGGCAAAGATGGAGATCAGCGAGGAGCCGAAGGCGAAGCCGATCAGCGGGTTGAGCATCTTGGCCAGGTTGGACGCCGGCGTGAGGTTGCCGTTGCCGACCAGGAACCAGAAGAATCCGGCCACGCCGAACAGCCCCAGGCCCACCACCAGCATGCCGGTGATGGCTCCCCCGCGGAAGGCGACGTCGAGTGCCGGGCCGATGCCGCGGGTGGCGGCCTGCGCGGTGCGCACGTTGGCCCGCACCGAGATGTTCATGCCGATGAAGCCACAGGCGCCCGAGAGCACCGCGCCCAGCACGAAGCCGATGGCGGTCTGGCCGTCGAGGAAGACGCCGATCAGCACCGCCAGCACCACGCCCACCATGCCGATGGTCTTGTACTGCCGGGCCAGGTAGGCGGCGGCACCGGCCTGGATGGCGCCGGCAATCTCCTGCATGCGGGCGTTGCCCGCGTCCTGGGAAAGGATCCAGCTGCGCGACCAGAGGCCGTAAACGACAGCCACAAGCGCACACACGAGCGCAAAAATCAGCGCGGATTGTCCAACCATAAGAAGAATCTCCTGCTCGATTTGACTTGGAGGGGGCAACGCTTTGAGGATGGCCCCCGCTGCGTTGCTTCCTCGCGTCCATCCATGCGGTGCATGGGGCAGGGCGATTGGCCAACGTCCCGAATTTAGCGGCAAACCACGCTTGTTGACAGTGTTGCGGCGCAGCAAGTCAGTTTCGTGTCGGTAAAATCAGGGTTAATCCCGGGCCAGGGCCTGTCAGCAGGCCCTGCTGGTTGCCCGCGGGGCCGCTTTCCGTTTCACAACACTTCCCAGAGACTTTTTCATGTCCCTCGACAACGTCACCCCGGGCAGCAAGGTGCCCGAAGCCTTCAACGTCATCATCGAAATCCCGATGAACGCCGACCCGATCAAGTACGAGGTCGACAAGGAAACCGGGGCCATCTTCGTGGACCGCTTCATGAGCACCGCGATGCACTACCCGACCAACTACGGTTACGTGCCCAAGACCATTTCCGGTGACGGCGACCCGGTGGACGTGCTGGTGATCACCCCCGTGCCCCTGATCCCGGGCGTGGTCGTGCCCTGCCGCGCCATCGGCATCCTGAAGATGACCGACGAGGCCGGCGAAGACGGCAAGGTGCTGGCGGTGCCGGTGGACAAGATCCTGTCGCTCTACACCCAGTGGCAAGAGCCCGGCGACCTGAACCCGATGCGCCTGAAGACCATCGAGCATTTCTTCGAGCACTACAAGGACCTGGAGCCCGGCAAGTGGGTCAAGGTGCAGGGCTGGGAAGGCAAGGCCGCCGCCCACAAGGAAATCCTGGACGGCATCGCCAACTACGAAAAAGCGCAGAAGGCCTGATTCCTTCAGCGCCGCGCCCCAGAAACCCGTTCAGGCGACCTGCTTGAACGGGTTTCTTGCTTCCAGGTGGGCCATGTAGTTGTGGATGCCCTCGCCCTCGCGGGCCAGGAAACGCTCCACGGCGTCGGCAAAGGCCGGGTGGGCCAGCCAGTGCGCGCTGTGGGTCTGGACCGGCAGCAGGGCGCGCGCCATCTTGTGTTCGCCCTGGGCGCCGCCCTCGAAGCGGGACACGCCGTGCGCGATGCACCACATCAGCGGCTGGTGGTAGCAGGCCTCGAAATGCAGGCAGTCGACCCGCTCCAGCGCGCCCCAGTAGCGGCCGTAGGCCACGGCCGGCGCATCGCTGGTGTCGCTGAGCGCGATCAGGCTGCTGGCGATCGCCTCGCCTTGTGCGTTTTCAGCGATGAACAGCAGCCAGTGCCCGGCCATGTCGCGCGCCATCGCCTCGAAGAAGGCCGGGGTGAGGTAGGGCGCGTTGCCGTGTTCGAGGTAGGTGCGCTCGTAGCAGCGGTAGAAAAAGGTCCAGTCGGCGGGGGTGATGTCGGCGCCCCGGGCCCAGCGGAAACGCACGCCGGCATCGCTCACCTTGCGGCGCTCCTGCCGGATCTTCTTGCGCTTTTCCTGGTTGAGCGACTGCAGGAAGGCGTCGAAGTCGGCATAGGCGGGCTCAGTGTTCTTCCAGTGAAACTGCACCGTGTGGCGTTGCATCAATTGCTGCTGGGTCGCGGCAGCCATGTCGGCATCCCGCGCAAACAGCATGTGCAGCGACGAGAGACCCTCGGTCTCGCAGTAGGCCTGAGCGGCTTGAAGCACCGCTGCACGGGCCCCGCTGTCGCGCGCCAGCAGCCGCACCCCGGGCACGGGCGTGAAGGGCACGGCGATCACCGCTTTGGGATAGTAGCGTTGGCCGTGGCGCTGGTAGGCCTCGGCCCAGGCCCAGTCGAACACGTACTCGCCGTAGGAGTGGGTCTTGAGGTAGAGCGGGCAGGCGGCGTGCAGCTCGTCGCCCCGCCACAGGCCGATGAAGCGCGGCGCCCAGCCGGTCTGCGGCGCGGCGCTCTCGCTGGCGTGCAGGGCGCACAGGTACTCGTGGTGCACGAAGGGGCTGGGGTCTTCGCTGTGGTCGAGCAGGGCGTTCCAGGCCGCGCGGGGCAGGGCGGCGGGGTCGTCAAACACCCGGGTGACATAATCGTTTTCAGCCAATCCGGTGTCCTGATTCTTTCCGTTGTTCATGACCGTCCCACTTTGCATCGCCCAGCTCAATTTTGTCGTGGGCGACCTCCAAGGCAATGCCCGGCGCATCGTCGATGCCGCCCGCGAAGCCCATGCGCGCGGCGCGCGACTGCTGCTGACGCCCGAACTCGCGCTGTGTGGCTACGCGGCCGAAGACCTGTTCCTGCGGCCGGCTTTCATCGACGCCTGTGATGATGCCCTGAAAACAGTGGCCCGCGAGACAGCGGGGTTGAGCGGCCTGCACATCGTGGTGGGCCACCCGGCGCGCAGCAGCGCCGCAGGTTCGCGCACCCGCAGCGTGGCCCAACCCGGTCTGTACAACGCCGCCAGCGTGATCTGCGACGGCGTGGTGACACACCGCTACGCCAAACGCGAACTGCCCAACTACCAGGTGTTCGACGAGCGGCGCTATTTCGCGCCCGGCCACACGCCCTGCGTGTTCGAGGTCGCTGGCGCCGACGGGCACAAGGTCCGCGTGGGCCTGCTGATCTGCGAGGACGCCTGGTTCCACGCCCCGGCGGCCGACGCCAAGGCCGCCGGCGCCGAGCTGCTGGTGGTCATCAACGCCTCGCCGTTTCATGCCGGCAAGGGCGGCGAACGCGAGGCCACCATGCGCGAACGTGTGGCCGACGTCGGCCTGCCGCTGGTCTATGCCCACCTGGTGGGCGGGCAGGACGAGATCGTGTTCGAGGGCCGCAGTTTTGCCCTCAACGCCGACGGCTCGCTGGCTGCACGCGCGCCCAGTTTCGCCGAGGCACTGTTCGACCTGACGCTGGGCCCACAAGGCCTGTCGGGGGTGCTCACCCCCGAGGGCTCGCTCGAATCCGACCTCTGGCACGCCCTGGTGTTGGGCGTGCGCGACTACATCGGCAAGAACGGCTTTCCGGGCGCGCTGTTGGGCCTCTCAGGCGGTATCGATTCGGCCCTGGTGCTGGCCATCGCGGTCGACGCCCTGGGTGCTGACAAGGTGCGCGCCGTCATGATGCCTTCACCCTACACGGCCGACATCTCGTGGATAGACGCCCGAGACATGGCCGCCCGCCTGGGCGTGCGCTACGACGAAATTTCCATCCGCCCCGAGTTCGAGGCCTTCAAGGCCAGCCTGGCGGCCGATTTCGCGGGCTGCAAGGAAGACACGACCGAAGAGAACATCCAGGCCCGCATCCGCGGCACCCTGCTGATGGCGCTGTCCAACAAGTTTGGCAGCATCGTGCTGACCACTGGCAACAAGAGCGAGATGGCCACCGGCTACTGCACGCTGTACGGCGACATGGCGGGCGGCTTCGCGGTCATCAAGGACGTGGCCAAGACCCTGGTGTTCAAGTTGGCGCGTTGGCGCAACGCCAACGACCCCTACGGCACCGGCGCCAACCCCATCCCCGATCGCATCATCACCCGCCCGCCCAGCGCCGAGCTGCGCGCGGACCAGAAGGACCAGGACAGCCTGCCCGAGTACGACGTGCTCGACGCCATCATCGAGCGCTACATGGAAAACGACATGGAGCCGGCGCAGATCGTGGCCGCGGGCTACCCCAAGGCCGCTGTCGACCAGGTGGTACGCCTGATCCGCATCAACGAGTACAAACGGCGCCAGTCGCCGGTGGGCGTGCGGGTCACGCACCGCGGCTTTGGCAAGGACTGGCGTTACCCGATCACCAGCAAGTACCGGGCATGAAGCCCGAGCATTCCGTGCCGGTGTCCCCGGGCCAGGCTGCGCCATTTCGCCCCGCCCAGACCGTGCTGGTGATGCAGGGCGGTGGCGCGCTGGGCGCTTTCCACCAGGGTGTGTACCAAGCCCTGCACGAAGGCGGGCGTGAGCCCGACTGGGTGATCGGCACCTCCATCGGTGCCATCAACGCGGCCCTGATCGCCGGCAACCGCCCGCCAGACCGGCTGGCGCGCCTGCAAGCCTTCTGGCAACGGGTGCTGACCCACAACCCGGTGCCCGTGGCCGCCAACTGGTGGCCCGGCGCCGCGGCCCTGGCGCAGTGGCAGCACAGCGCCGGTGTGGTGGCCGGCGGCATCCCGGGCTTCTTTGTGCCACGGCTGGGCAGCTGGATCAACCCCCGGCAGCCGGTGGGCATCGAAGCGGCGGCCTACTACGACACCGGGCCGCTGCGCCACACGCTCAACGAATTGGTCGACTTTGCCTACCTGCGGCACTCGCCCATCCGCATCACGGTGGGGGCGGTCAATGCGCGCACCGGACAGATGCGCTATTTCGACAGCCGGGACGAGCCCATCGGGGTGGAGCACATCCTGGCCTCGGGGGCGCTGGCGCCGGCCTTTGGTGCGGTGCGCATCGATGGCGACCCCTACTGGGACGGCGGCCTGTACTCCAACACGCCGATCGAGGCCGTGCTGGATGACCAGCCACGCCGCCATTCGCTGATTTTTGCCTGCCAGCTGTGGGAACCCCACGGCGACGAACCCCGCAGCCTGTGGGAGGTGCAGGAGCGGCTCAAGGACATCCAGTTCGCCAGCCGCGCGCGGTCCCACCTCGAACGCCAGCAGCAGCTGCACCAGCTGCGCCACATCGTGCGCCAGCTGGCCCGCAAGCTGCCTGACGACCCCGAGGCCCAGGCCCTCGGTGCCTGGGGCTGCGGCACGGTGATGCAGATCGTCAACCTCATGGTGCCCCACCTGCCCGGCGAAGACCAGACCAAGGACATCGACTTCTCGCCCCATGGCGTGCAGCAGCGTGCCGCCGCCGGGCTGGCGCTGGGCCGTCAGGCCTTGTTGGCCCAGCCCTGGAACGAAGCCCGGGCGCCGCTGGACGGTGTCTGTGTGCACCCCATGCACCTGGCCGTCTGAGCCCGAGGGGTCAGAGGTGCTGCAGTGTCAGCACCGCGCGCATCTCGCCGACCTCGATGCCGGCGGCGTTTTTCATGGGCGGCGGCAGCAGGCCGGCCAGGGCGGCGCGGCTGGCCCCGTCGGTCCAGCCGAGTTGCTCCAGCGCGGCGACCAGGGCCACCATCAGCGGCGTGAGGTTGCCATCGCTCACCTTGGCCGCGATGCCCACACCCCGGCTGAAGCTGGCCATGGCCTGCACGCCGTCGGCGCCCACCTTGCTGACCCAGTCGCCGCGCCCAGCCGTCATCAGCACCAGGTCGTTGCGCTTTTGCCCGCTGACCAGCTCCGGGTGCCGGCTCATGGCGCGTGCCACACGCCGGGGCGTGTCACCGTAGACGGCGTCGGGTGCGTCGAGCGTGAGGCGGGCGAAGGCCTGCGCCAACGCCCGCAGGGGCAGGGCGTAGTTGGGCGCGCTGCAGCCGTCGATGCCACGCACCAGGCGTTCCGGCGCCAGGCCACTGAAGTGGGCGACGCAATCGACGATGGCCTGCTGCACCGGGTGGCCGAGGTCGAGGTAGCCGGCCAGGGGCTGACCCAGCGCGTGCGCCAGCATCAGCATGCCGGTGTGTTTGCCCGAGCAGTTGTGCTGCAGTCGGTTGAAACGGGCGCCGGGCTCGGGTGTGAGGCCCAGCGAGCGGAAGAAATACGGCTCGTGCGTGCCACAGGCCAGGGCCGCTTCACCGGCGCCGATGCGGGCCAGCAGCGACGCCACACGCTCGGTGTGCATGGGCTCACCACTGTGGCTGGCGCAGAGCAGGGCGATGTCGGCGTCGTCCAGTGCGTAGTGTTCGGCGGCGCGCGCGATCAACGGCGTGGACTGGAAGGGCTTGAGCGCCGAGCGGGTGAAGGTGGGGAAGTCGATGTCGCCGGCGCTGGCCAGCACCTCGCCGCTGGCGCTGACGACGGCGAAACTGCCGAAGTGCAGGTTTTCCGGGTGACCCCCGCGGTAGGTGGCAGCGATGGGCACGTGCTGGGGCAGGCCGGAGGCCGGCGCGGGTTGGTTGCTCAGGTTCATGGGCGCATTCTGCCCGGCCGGCGGTTCCGCTGGTGGCTCAGGGTTGCACCACCCGGCTGCTGTCGCCGAGTTCGCGTGGCGGGTGCAGCACCACCGCATCGCCCACGGCCAAGCCGCTGCGCACCTCGATCTGGTCGCCGGCGTTGAGCCCCAGCGCCACCGCCACCCGCTCGGCGCGCCCGCCGCTGACACGAAACACCGCCCAGCCCTCGCCGTGCCGGAAAACGGCGCTGGCGGGCACATGGGTGACGTCGGTGGCGGTCTGCAGCACAAAGCGGGCGTTGACGCGGAAGGCCTCACCCAGGCGCTCCCATTGCGCCCGTGGGCTCAGCAGCCGCACGATCACCCACACCCGCTGCTCCTCCACCCCCAGGGCCGAGGTCTTGGTGAAGGCGCCGGGCTCGACGCGGGCCACCTCGCCGCGCAGCGCCGGTGCACCGCCCCAGCGCAGCAGGTCCACCGGCATGCCCGGGTTCAGGCGCACCGCATCGGCCGACAGCACGTCGACCTCGATCTCCAGCGCGCTGGGATCGCCCAGGTCCAGCAGCGGGTCGCCGGCCTGCACGGGCCGCGCGCTCTCGAAGTGGCGGCGCAGCAGCACACCGTCCACCGGCGAGCGCAGCGTCAGGCCCGGTCGCGTCGATGTGCCTTCGGGGCCGCCAGGGCGCAGCGCGGCCCGGGCGGCGTCAAGCTGGTGGCGTGCGGTGGCCTCGCGGAAGCCGGCGCCGCTGGCGTCCAGCTCGGCGCGGTCGCGCGCGGTGGCGGCGCGCTGCAGTGCCTCGCGCGACACCATGCCCTGCTCGGCCAGCGGCCGCAGTCGCTGCCACTCGGCCAGGGCCAGTTGGGCCGCTGCCTGCGCCGAGCGCGCCTCGGCCTGCGCGGCCAGCGTCTGCGCCTGGGCGGCGGCGGCCTGGGCCACCAGCTCGGCGCGGTGCCGGGCGTCCAGCGTGGGCGCGGCCACCGGGTCCAGCGTGACCAGCACCTGGCCCACGCGCACCGGGTCGCCGGGCTGCAGGTTCAGGCGGCGGGCGATGGCCGCCACCGGTGCGGTGAGGGTGTAACGCTCGCGCAGGCGGGTGCGGCCCTCGGCCTCCAGCGTCAGGGCGATGTCGCCCCGCGCCACCACGGCGGTGTCCACCCGCAGGGCCTTGGGCCACAGGGCCATGGTCGCCAGCGCGATCAGCACCGCGGCCACAGCGCCGTAGCGCAGCAGGCGGGCGGCGGTCAGGTGCCGGCGTGGGCTGGCGGGGGAGGGCGTGTCGCTGGTGTTCATGGGGTTTTCATTCTCGGGTTTTGAGCACGGCCACGAGGTCGAGTCGCCGCAGCCGCGCCAGCACCAGCCAGGCCGACAGGGCGGCCGCGCCCAGCAGCACGGCGCCGGCCAGGGCCAGGCCCGAGGGCAGAACCACCAGCGGCACGCGGTAGAGCTCGGACTGCATGCCCCAGACCAGCAGCGCGCTCATGCCGTAGCCGAGCGCAAAACCGGGCAGCAGGGCCAGCAGGGTGAGGGTGGCGAGTTCGCCCAGCAGCAGGGCGCGCACCTCGGCCTGGGTGTAGCCCAGGATGCGCAGGCTGGCGAGGTCGCGGGCGCGTTCGGCCAGCGTGATGCGGGCGGCGTTGTAGACCACACCGCCGGCCATGCTGGCGGCCATCAGCGTGGCCACCAGGGTGAAGGTCAGCATGCTCTGGGCCATGGTGTCTCGGAAACTGGCCACGCTGGCGTTGCGGTCGGTCACGGCGGCCACACGGGGGCGCTGGCGCAGCGTGGCCAGCACGGCCGGTTTGTCGGCCGCAGCCACCTTGAGCCAGGCGCCGGTGACCACATCGCCTTCCTGCAGCAGCCGGTTGACCCACTCGCGCCGCGCGTAGGCGCCCACGCCCAGGTACTCGGTCACGGTGGCGGCCAGCGGCAGGCGCAGGGTCTCGCGCCGGCCTTCCAGCACCTCCACATCGACCAGATCGCCCACCCGCAGGTCCAGCATCTCGGCCAGGTAGGTCGTCAGCAGCAGGCCCTGGTCCGGCAGGGGCACGGCCACCAGGTCGGCGTCGAGCACCCGTTTGAGGTCGCCCCGGGCCGCCATGCCCTGCAGGCCCGTGGTGTGGCTGCGGTGGCCGTGGCGCAGCCTGACGGCCACCGTGCGCTGGGCCTCCACCGCCAGCACGCCGGGAAGGGCCTGCAGCTCCTGGATCACGCGGGCGCCGGTGGGCTCACTGAAGCCCACCGCCAGGTCATCGCGCTGCGCCAGCCCGAACTGCACCTCGATCATCTCGTCGATGGCGTCGCCCTGCAGGTGGGTCATGACCAGCATGCCGCAGGCCAGGCCCATGCCCAGGATGGACAGCAGCGAACGCAGGGGCCGGCGCTCCAGGTTGCGCACCACCATGCGGGCGGCGCCGTCGAGCAGGGGGCCCAGGCCCACCCGTTCGGTCAGCGTGCGGTGAAACACCGGTGGCGATTCTGGCCGCATCGCCTCGGCCGGCAGCAGCGCAAAGGCCTGGCGCAGGCCGCTGGCCGTGCCCAGCGCCGCCACCGCCAGGCCGAAGGCCACGGACAGTGCCAGCACCTCGGGCTGCACACCCCAGGCCAGGAAGGGGAAACGGTAGAACTCGGCGTAGATGCCGGCCATGCCCCGGCCCATCCACGCGCCGATGGCCATGCCGGGCACGATGCCGACTGCCACCATCAGCAGCACCAGCTGGCCAAAATGCACCGTGACCTGCCAGCGGCTGTAGCCAAAGGCCTTGAGCACCGCGATCTGTTCGCGCTGGGTGGCGATGACGCGGCCGATGACCACGTTGAGCAAGAAGGCCGAGACCCCCAGGAAGATGGCGCTGAACAACCGTGTCATGGTGCTCAGCTGTTTGAGCTCCTCGTCGAGGAAGCGGTGCGAGAGCTGCTGGCTGCGGTCGTGCGCGCCCACGCCGCCATAGGGCAGGAGCAGGCGGTCCAGCGCGGTGATGACGTCGGCGGCTCGGGCGCCCGGGGCCAACTGCAGCGAGAGTTGGTTGAAGGCGCCCTCCATCTGCATGGCCGCGGCCAGCGCCTGGCGTGGCATCCACATGACCGCAAAACGCTCGAAATCCGGGAACATGTCGCCGGGGCGGATCTGGTAGATGAACTCGGGCGACAGCCCGATGCCGCTGATGCGCAGCGCCTGCCGGCGGCCGTTGATGACGGCACTGAAGCCATCGCCCGGGTGCAGTTGGTGGGCCAGCGCAAAGGCCTCGCCGACGACCACCTCGTCGGGCCGGCCAGGCAGCGTGCCTTCTCGCAGGAACAGGCGGTTGAGGCTGTCCTGTGCGCTGTCGGGCAGGGCGATGGCCTGTGCGGTCACGGCCTCGGTGTAGGCGGCCAGATCCAGTGTCAGCATGGTGCTCACGCGGCCCTGCACCCGGGCCACGCCGGGCAGCGCGGCCACGTCGCCCAGCAAGGCATTGGGGGCGCGCTTGAGCTGGGCAAACACGTCGGCAAAGCCGTGCCCCTGGTAGAACCGGTCGCGCGTGTCGCTGAGGGAGGCGTGGTTGGTGACGGCCATCACCATGGTCGAAATGCCGCCGATGACCACCAGGGCGATGGCCAGCGCCTGGCCGCGCAGACGCCAGAAATCGCGCCAGAGCTTGCGTTGAAGGGCCTTCACCAGCGCAACTCCGCCGCGGCCTGCGGCTGCGGGTTGAGCACCTCGCGGGCGATGCGACCGTCACTCAGGTGGATCACGCGGTCGGCCATGCCGGCGATCACCGCGTTGTGGGTGATGACCACGGTCAGCGCCCCGGTGCTGTGGTGGATGTGTTCGAGCGCCTGCAGCACCAGAACGCCTGTCTGCGAGTCGAGCGCGCCGGTGGGCTCGTCGCACAACAGCACGGCGGGGCGTTTGGCGATGGCCCGCGCAATCGCCACCCGCTGCTGCTCGCCGCCCGAAAGTTGGGCCGGAAAGTGGTGCTGGCGCGCCGACAGCCCCACCAGGGCCAGGGCCTCTTCGGGCGCCATGGGGTCGCTGGCGATGTCGGTGACCAGGGCCACGTTTTCCAGGGCCGTGAGGCTGGGGATGAGGTTGTAGAACTGGAACACAAAGCCCACCGAGGTGCGGCGGAACCGGGTCAGCGCGTCTTCGCCGGCGCCCGTGAGCACATGGCCTTGACAGGCCACCTCGCCGCTGGTCGGTGCGTCCAGCCCACCCAGGATGTTGAGCAGGGTCGATTTGCCACTGCCCGAGGCCCCCAGCAGGACCACGAACTCGCCCGCGTAGAGGTCCAGGTCGACCCCGCGCAGGGCCGACACCGTGACCTCGCCCATGGTGTAGGTCTTGGTCAGGCCTCGGGCATGGAACACCGGCTGTCGGATCGGGCTGTCGGCGGACATGGCTTGAATTTACGCCCTGTGACGCGCGGCGGCCTTGACGGAGCACAAGCTTTGGACGCGACGCGTTGAAAGAGGCGGGCGCGTGATAAAGTTTTGGCTTTACCCCTTCACAGGCTGGAGCCCCTCGCATGAAGCAAATCACCGCCGTCATCAAACCCTTCAAGCTGGAAGAAGTGCGCGAGGCGCTGGCCGAGCAGGGCGTGACCGGGTTGACGGTGACCGAGGTCAAGGGCTTCGGGCGCCAGAAGGGCCACACCGAGCTCTACCGCGGCGCCGAGTACGTGGTGGACTTCCTGCCCAAGGTCAAGGTCGAGGTGGTGGTCAAGTCCGACGACGTGGACCGTTGCGTGGACGCCATCATCCGTGCCGCCCGCACCGGCAAGATTGGCGACGGCAAGATCTTCGTCACCGAAGTCGAGCGCGTGATCCGCATCCGCACCGGCGAGCAGGACGACGCTGCGGTCTGAATCAGGCCACCCCCGTCGCTTGCCCGCTGCGCGTGGCCGCATCCCCCCTCCAGGGGGCGACACCAGCCGTCCGGTGAAGCCGGCCCGGGGGTGTCCCCCGCTGAAGGCATCGCGCGAGGCGCAGGGCCCGTTGTCTCAGATGCTGTCGAGCCGGGCCTTGGGGCTGAATCCGGCGGCCTGCACCAGATCGGGCAGCAGGGTGGTCGCCTGGTTGGCCACCTTGAGCATGCCCATCTGCCAGTCGCTCATGAAGCCCTGCTTCACCGCGCTGGTCAGGAAAGCCATCAGTCCGTCGTAGTAGCCGGCCACGTTGAGCAGGCCCAGCGGCTTGTCGTGGTAGCCCAGCTGCTGCCAGGTCCAGACCTCGAACAACTCCTCGAAGGTGCCAATGCCACCGGGCAGCGCCACGAAGGCGTCGGCCCGTTCGGCCATCAGGCGCTTGCGTTCGTGCATCGTCTGCACCACGTGCAGTTCGCTGCAGTCGCGGTTGGCCATCTCCTTGTCCACCAGGGCCTGCGGGATCACGCCCACCACCCGGCCGCCCGCGGCCAGCGTGGCTTGGGCGACCACGCCCATCAGGCCGTTGCGGCCACCGCCGTAGACCAACTGGCCGCCATGCTGGCCGATCCAGTGGCCGACTTCGCGCGCGGCCTCTGCGTAGGCGGGCTCGGCGCCGGGACGGGAGCCGCAATAGACACAGATGGAGAAATTCGGGTTCATGGATGTTCAGTTGAATCGGTGCCACAGGGCGGCCGCCCAGATGCCACCACACAGCAGCAGGCTCAGCAGCACGGCGGCGCTGCCCATGTCCTTGGCGCGCTTGGACAGGGCATGCCACTCGGGGCCGATGCGGTCGATGGCGGTCTCGATGCCCGTGTTGAGCAGTTCGACGATCAGCACCAGCACCACGGCACCACACAGCAGCGCCACCTCCAGCCAGCCCTGGCCCAGCCAGCAGGCCAGCGGCAGGAGCACGACGGCAGCGATCATTTCCTGGCGCAGCGCGGCCTCGCCCCAACCGGCGCGCAGGCCTTCGATGGAGTAGCCGAAGGCGTGCACCAGCCGGGACAGGCCGTGGCGCTGCTTCTGCGCCGTGGGCGCTTCTCGTTGTGCGGGCGTTGTGTTCATTTCTTGCGTTCCACATGGACCAGGCGGGTGCCGGCCAGCGCGTCGTGCCAGAACTGGCCCAGCGGGTGGAAGCGCGACAGGATGGCCCAGATGGCGACCCAGCCGCAGACCAACACCACCGCTTCGCCTCCACCGATGTCCTGAATCCAGCTGACGGCCAGCGGGGGCACGAACCACAGCCACGACAGCACGTAGCGCCACAGGCCTCGTGCCTGTGTGATCGAACGGCCCTGGACGTCCACGATGCGGATGTCCCAGGTCTTCATGGCCAGGGTCTGGCCCTTGGACCAGAACCAGGCGAAGTAGATGCCGAACACGAGGAACAGGAACAGCTGCAGCCCGTGCCGGTTGTCCAGCGCGTGGCGGGTCTGGGTGAGGGTGGAGAACAGGTAGCCGGCGATGAAGACGACGCCGAACATCAGCATGCCCTCGTACATCCAGCAGGCCATGCGGCGCATCAACGTGGGCGCGCGCAGATCGGCGGTGGGCATGGGGGCGGAGAGGGTGGAAACCGGTGCGGCAGGCATGGCAGGACAAAGAGGCGCGAAGCGCTGGGCGCTGGGGCGAAACCGGGATTGTCGCACCACGAAATGAACTATTTTTATGGATTGACTTTTCCCGGCGCTTGTTGCAGTGCGATAATGCGCGTTGCAAGTCAAAAGGCAAACGGGTCTCCGTCGCGCGGTTTACATCTTCCGCCCATGGCGTTGGCCTCAAGTCCCGAAGCCGCTTCACAAGAGTGGGCCAAGGGGCACCCAAGGTATTTCGTCAGAGAAATTCTCGAAAGGTTCATCATGGAAATCAACAAGGCCGAACTGGCCTCGGCTGCCGCTGCCGGCACGGCCGATTCCCAAGATCTCCGCGGCGCGGAAATCCTCGTCAAGGCCCTGCAGGCCGAGAACGTCAAGTACATCTGGGGCTACCCCGGTGGTGCGGTGCTGCACATCTACGACGCGTTCTACAAGCAAGACACCATTCAACACGTGCTGGTGCGCCACGAACAGGCGGCCGTGCACGCGGCCGACGGCTATGCCCGCGCCACCGGTGACGTGGGCGTGGCCCTGGTCACCTCCGGCCCCGGCCTGACCAACGCGGTCACCGGCATCGCCACGGCCTACATGGACAGCATTCCCATGGTCATCATCAGCGGGCAGGTGCCCACTGCGGCCATCGGCCTGGACGCCTTCCAGGAGTGCGACACCGTCGGCATCACCCGCCCCATCGTCAAGCACAACTTCCTGGTCAAGGACGCGCGCGACATGGCCACGGTGATGAAGAAGGCCTTCCACATCGCACGCAGCGGCCGCCCCGGCCCCGTGGTGGTGGACGTGCCCAAGGACGTGTCCTTCAACAAGGCGGCCTACACCGGCTACCCCGACAAGGTGGAAATGCGCTCGTACAACCCGGTGCGCAAGGGCCACGGCGGCCAGATCCGCAAGGCCCTGCAGCTGCTGCTGAGCGCCAAGCGCCCCTACATCTACACCGGCGGCGGCGTGCTGCTGGGCAACGCGGTGCAGGAGCTGCGCACCCTGGTGGACATGCTGGGCTACCCGGTCACCAACACCCTGATGGGCCTGGGCGCCTACCCGGCCACCGAAAAGAAATTCCTGGGCATGCTGGGCATGCACGGCACCATCGAAGCCAACAACGCGATGCAGAACTGCGACGTGCTGCTGGCCGTGGGCGCCCGCTTCGACGACCGCGTGATCGGCAACCCCAAGCACTTCGCCTCGGTCGACCGCAAGATCATCCACATCGACATCGACCCGTCGAGCATCTCCAAGCGCGTCAAGGTCGACGTGCCCATCGTCGGGGACGTCAAGGACGTGCTGACCGAACTGATCAGCATGGTGCGCGAGAGCTCGGTCAGGCCCGACGAAAAGGCCTTGTCCAACTGGTGGGAGACCATCGAGGGCTGGCGCTCGCGCGATTGCATGAAGTACGACCGCGGCAACAAGGACGTGATCAAGCCGCAGTTTGTCATCGAGACGCTGTGGAACATGACCAAGGACGCCGATGCCTACATCACGTCCGACGTCGGCCAGCACCAGATGTGGGCCGCGCAGTACTACAAGTTCAACGAGCCGCGCCGCTGGATCAACTCGGGTGGCCTGGGCACCATGGGCGTGGGCATTCCCTACGCCATGGGCATCAAGCTGGCCAAGCCCGAGAGCGAGGTGTTCTGCGTCACCGGCGAAGGCTCTGTGCAGATGTGCATCCAGGAGCTCTCCACCTGCCTGCAGTACAACACGCCGATCAAGATCCTGTCGCTGAACAACCGCTACCTCGGCATGGTGCGCCAGTGGCAGGAGATCGAGTACTCGGGCCGCTACAGCCACAGCTACATGGATGCATTGCCCAACTTCGTGAAGCTCGCCGAGGCCTATGGCCATGTCGGCCTGCTGATCGAACGCCCCGAAGACGTGGAAGGTGCCCTGCGCGAAGCGCGCAGGCTCAAGGACCGCACGGTGTTCATCGACTTCCGTACCGATCCGACCGAAAACGTCTTCCCCATGGTCCAGGCCGGCAAGGGCATCACCGAGATGCTGCTGGGTTCCGAAGACCTGTAATTTTTCAACCTTCGTTCTTTTAAAGACGAATCTATTGCCCGCCGACTCAACGCATTACCGTGCGTTGATGAGGGCGGCGAAAGCGCAAGCTTCCGCGTTGGCGAAAAGAGGAATCGCACATGAAACACATCATTGCCGTGCTCATCGAAAACGAAGCCGGCGCTCTCTCCCGCGTGGTGGGCCTGTTCTCGGCCCGAGGCTACAACATCGAGTCCCTGACGGTGGCCCCCACCGAAGACCCCAGCCTGTCGCGCATGACCATCCAGACCACCGGGTCGGACGATGTCATCGAGCAGATCACCAAACACCTCAACCGCCTCATCGAAGTGGTCAAGGTGGTCGATCTGACCGAAGGTTCCTACACCGAACGCGAGCTCATGATGGTGAAGGTCCGTGCCGTGGGCAAGGAGCGTGAGGAAATGAAGCGCATGGCCGACATTTTCCGCGGTCGCATCATCGACGTGACCGAGAAGAGCTACACCATCGAACTGACCGGCGACCAGGCCAAGAACGACGCCTTCCTCCAGGCCATCGACCGCAGCGCCATCCTGGAAACCGTGCGCACGGGTGCCAGCGGCATCGGCCGTGGTGAGAGAATCCTGCGCGTTTGACCCTTTTCAAGGTTCAGCCTTCTGCCCGTTCGGGCTGAGCCTGTCGAAACCCTGCCGCCCTGCGGCAAGGTGCCGGGAGCCCTTCGACAGGCTCGCGAAGAACGGCACTACTCAACATCCACTGGAGCAAGACCATGAAAGTTTTCTACGACAAAGACTGTGACCTGAGCCTGATCAAGGGCAAGACCGTGGCCATCATCGGCTACGGCTCGCAAGGCCACGCACACGCACAAAACCTCAACGACAGCGGCGTCAAGGTCGTGGTCGGCCTGCGCAAGGGCGGCGCCTCGTGGGACAAGGTCGGCAAGGCCGGCCTGAACGTGATGGAAGTCAACGACGCCGTCAAGGCCGCCGATGTGGTCATGATCCTGCTGCCCGATGAGCAGATCGCCGAGGTCTACAACAACAACGTCGCGCCCAACATCAAGCAGGGCGCCTCGCTGGCCTTTGCCCACGGCTTCAACGTGCACTACAACCAAGTGGTGCCCCGCGCCGATCTGGACGTGTGGATGGTCGCCCCCAAGGCCCCTGGCCACACCGTGCGCAACACCTACACCCAGGGCGGCGGCGTGCCCCACCTGGTCGCCGTGCACCAGGACAAGTCCGGCAAGGCCCGTGACCTGGCCCTGAGCTACGCCATGGCCAACGGTGGCGGCAAGGCCGGCATCATCGAGACCAACTTCAAGGAAGAGACCGAGACCGACCTGTTCGGCGAGCAGGCCGTGCTGTGCGGTGGTGCCGTCGAACTGATCAAGATGGGTTACGAAACCCTGGTCGAAGCCGGCTACGCGCCCGAGATGGCCTACTTTGAGTGCCTGCACGAGCTGAAGCTGATCGTCGACCTGATCTACGAAGGCGGCATCGCCAACATGAACTACTCGATCTCCAACAACGCGGAGTTCGGTGAGTACGTGACCGGTCCCGAGGTGATCAACGAGCAGTCGCGCGCTGCCATGCGCAACGCGCTCAAGCGCATCCAGAACGGCGACTACGCCAAGATGTTCATCCAGGAAGGCCGCCTGAACTACCCGTCGATGACCGCCCGCCGCCGCAACACCGCCGATCACAGCATCGAAGTGGTGGGCGCCCAGCTGCGCGCCATGATGCCCTGGATCGCCAAGAACAAGCTGGTCGATCAGACCCGGAACTGAAAGGCGCCCCCACGCTCCGCCGCTGCGCGGGTCGCTGCCCCCCGAGGGGGCGTGGCCTTGCTTGGGGCGGCCCGGCGCGGCGGCCTTCAACGAAAGCCCCCACGCTCCGCCGCTGCGCGGGTCGCTGCCCCCCGAGGGGGCGTGGCCTTGCTTGGGGCGGCCCGGCACGGCGGCCCTGACAGGCTGGCGTGCCAAAGAAGACGGCCCCTGTGGGGCCGTTTTTTTTTTGGCGTCTGGTGGTTTTCAGAAACCGCGCGTCACCGGCATCTCCACCTCGTCCTTGAGTGCCAGTTGCTTGGCCAGTTCCAGCTTGGCGATGGCGGCGCGGTGCACCTCGTCGGGGCCGTCGGCGAAACGCAGCGTGCGCTGGTGCGCGTAGCTGTAGGCCAACGGAAAGTCGTCGCTGACACCGCCGGCGCCGTGCGCCTGGATCGCCCAGTCGATGATCTGGCAGGCCATGCTGGGGGCCACCACCTTGATCATCGCGATCTCGGCCTTGGCGACCTTGTTGCCCACGGTGTCCATCATGTAGGCGGCCTTGAGCGTGAGCAGGCGGGCCTGTTCGATCATGCATCGCGCGTCGGCGATGCGTTCATGCCACACCGACTGGGCCGAGATGGGCTTGCCGAAGGCCACCCGGCTGTTGAGGCGCTTGCACATCAGTTCCAGCGCGCGTTCGGCCGCGCCAATGGTGCGCATGCAATGGTGGATGCGGCCCGGGCCCAGGCGGCCTTGTGCGATCTCGAACCCACGGCACTCGCCCAGCAGCAGGTTGGCCACGGGCACCCGCACGTCCTTGAGCAGTACCTCCATGTGGCCATGGGGCGCGTCGTCGTAGCCAAACACCGACAGCGGCCGCACCACGGTGATGCCCGGCGTGTTGGCCGGCACCACGATCATGGATTGCTGCGCGTGGCGCGGCGCCTCGGGGTCTGTCTTGCCCATCACGATGTAGATGGCGCAGCGTGGATCGCCAGCGCCCGACGACCACCACTTGCGGCCGTTGATCACGTAGTGGTCACCATCGCGGGTGATGCGGCACTGGATGTTGGTGGCGTCCGATGACGCGACCTCCGGCTCGGTCATGAGGAAGGCGGAGCGGATGTCGCCGCGCAGCAGCGGCTCCAGCCAGACGTCCTTGATGGCCTCGCTGGCGTAGCGCTCCAGCGTCTCCATGTTGCCGGTGTCGGGTGCAGAGCAGTTGAAGGCCTCGGCCGCGAAGGGGACGCGGCCCATGATCTCGCACAGGGGCGCGTACTCGAGGTTGGACAGTCCCTGCGGCGCACGCGGCGAACGTGGCAGGAACAGGTTCCACAGCCCGGCCGCACGGGCCTTGGGCTTGAGCTCCTCGATCAGCGTGGTGGGCACCCAGGCGTTGCCGTTGGCGCGGTTGGCCGCGATCTCGGCGAAGAAACGCGCCTCGTTGGGGTAGATGTGTTCGTCCATGAAGGCCAGCAGGCGTGCCTGCATGTCCTTGACCTTGGGGGTGTAGTCGAAATCCATGGGTGTCCTTGGGTGAAGGGGGTCAACCGTGCCGTTGGGCAAACCGCCAGGCCATCTCGGCCATGGGGCGTGCGCCTTCGGCGGATTTGCGGGCCTGGGCGCTGGACGCGGTGCCCGACTCGGCGCGTTTGGCGATGCCCTGCAGGATGGCGGCCAGGCGGAACATGTTGTAGGCGAGGTAGAAGTTCCAGTCGGCCTCGAGCGCCTCGGGCGTGGTCAGGCCGGTGCGCTCGCAATAGAGCGCGATGTATTCGGCCTCGCTGGGAATGCCGAGGGCTGCGATGTCCAGCCCACCGATGCCACGGAACATGCCCGGCGGGATGTGCCAGGCCATGCAGTGGTAGCTGAAATCGGCCAGCGGGTGGCCCAGGGTGGAAAGCTCCCAGTCCAGCACCGCCAGCACGCGCGGCTCTGTGGGGTGGAACATCAGGTTGTCGAGCCGGTAATCGCCGTGCACCACCGACACCATGTCCTCGCGCCGGGCCATGGCGGGGATGTGGGCGGGCAGCCAGTCGATCAGTTGCTCCATCTCGGGGATGGGTTGGGTCAGCGGACCTGCGCCATCGGCCGAGGCCTTGTACTGCTTGCTCCAGCGGCCGATCTGGCGCTCGAAGTAGTTGCCTGGCTTGCCGTAGTCGGCCAGGCCCGCCGCCTGGACATCGACCGTGTGCAATGCCGCCATCACGCGGTTCATTTCCAGGTAGATCGCGCGGCGCTCGGTGGTGTCCATGCCCGGCAGCGACTGGTCCCACAAGACGCGGCCGGAGACGAACTCCATCACGTAGAAGGCGCGGCCGATGATGCTTTCGTCCTCGCACAACACGAACATCTCGGCCACTGGCACGCCGGTGCCGCGCAGGCCGCGCATGACCTTGAACTCGCGTTCGATGGCGTGCGCCGAGGGCAGGAGCCTGGCCACCGGCCCCGGCTTGGCGCGCATGACGTAGGCGCGCTGGGGCGTGATCAGCTTGTAGGTCGGGTTGGACTGCCCGCCCTTGAACATCTCGACCTGCAGCGGGCCCTGGAAACCCGGCAGGTGCGCGACCAGCCAGCGCTCCAGCGCGGACAGGTCGAACAGGTGTTGGTCGGCCACGGCACGGGTGCCGGTGAAATCTTCATGGGCACTCATGACGCGGGGTCTCCGGAAAAATCGTCAGGTTTCGGCTTCGGCGATGCGCATCAGCATCGGGCGGTCGCGCAGCACCAGGCCACCCGGCTCGATGCGGATGGCGTTCTCGCGCTCCATGGTCTTGAGTTCCTGGTTGACGCGCTGGCGCGAGGCGCCCAGCAGTTGCGCCAGCTCTTCCTGCGCCAGCTGCAGGCCGATGCGCACCTCGCTGCCGTCGCTCAGGCAGGGCACGCCGTAGCTGCGTGCCAGGTGCAGCAACTGCTTGGCCAGCCGGGCGCGCAAGGGCAGCGTGTTGAGGTCCTCGACCAGGCCAAACAGCGTGCGTATGCGGCGCGCCTGCAGGCGCATCAGCGCTTCGTACAGCTCCACGTGCTGGGCCAGGATCTTCTGGAAATCGGTGCGCGACACACACAGCAGCGTGGTCGGGCCGTGGGCATAGGCGTCGTGGGTGCGCTGGTCGCCGTCGAACATGGCCACGTCGCCAAACCACACGCCCGGCTCCACATAGGTCAGGGTGATCTGCTTGCCCGACAGCGAGGTCGAACTGACCCGCACCGCGCCCTTGGCCACCGCCGACCATTCGGACGGTGGATCGCCGCGGGCAACGATCAGGTCGCCGTCCTTGTAGCGTTTGACGTGGGCGCATCGAAGAATGTCGTGTCTCAGGGAGGGCGAGAGGGTCGAAAACCAGCGACCGCTGTTGATCGCCTCTCGTTCTTCCATTGTCAGAATCGGTTCGTCCATGGGCTGTCTTTTCAGTGACTGGGTAGGCCGGATTTGTCGCGCGGGCGACCACCTCGTCCGTGTGGCTCAGCGGTACTGCGGCGTGCGTTTTTCAAGGAAGGCCGCGATGCCCTCGCCACCGTTGGCGTGGTGCAGGTTGTTCACGAAATGGTCGCGTTCGGCACCCAGTTGCTCGTGCAGGGTCTGGGTGCGGGCGTCGTTCACCAGTTCCTTGATGCTGGCCAGCACGTTGGGGGCGCGGGCGTTCAGGCGCTCGGCCAGGGCCAGGGCCGCGTCCAGGCTGCCGCCCGGTGCGGTGATTTCGTTGACCATGCCCAGGGCCAGCAGGCGCTGTGCGTCCATGCGTTCGCCCAGCATGAGCAGCTTCAGGGCGGTGGCGCGGGGCAGCTGGCGGGCCAGGCTCCAGCTGCCGCCGCCATCGGGCGTCAGGCCCACGCTGCTGTAGGCCATCACGAACACGCTGTTCTCGGCCGCCACCACGAAGTCGCTGGCCAGCGCGAGCGAGAAGCCGGCCCCGGCAGCGGCCCCCTCCACCGCAGCGATCACCGGCTTGGAGCAGGAGCGGATGGCCTCGATCCAGCTGTGCAGGCCTTCTTCGATGGTGCGCGCCTGGAACTCGGGCGGCTTCTGGCGGTTGTCCAGCAGGCGCTGCAGCTGGCCGCCGGCACAGAAGTGCGCGCCTTCGCCGGTGATGACGATGCTGCGCACCTCGGGGTTGCTGTCGGCTGCGTTGAAGGCCTCGATGCCGGCGCTGTAGATGTCCGGGCCAAGCGCGTTGCGGTGCTCGGGGTTGCTGATGGTCAGCACCAGCGTGGCGCCGTGGCTGTGGCTTTTGAGCGCTGCGGCCATGTCAGGCCTCTTCGTGCATCAGGCTCAGGCCCAGCGCGCCGCGCCGGCGCAGCCAGGGGCTGGGGCGGTAGCGGGTGTCGCCGTACACGGTCTGCAGGTTGAACAGGATTTCCAGCACGTTGGTGGGGCCCACGCGATCGCCCATGGCCAGCGGGCCCATGGGGTAGCCCAGGCCCAGGGTGACCGCGGTTTCCAGGTCCTTGGGGCTGCAGATGGCCTGCTGGCAGATGTCGGCGGCGATGTTGACGATGGTGGCCACCACGCGCTGGGTGACAAAACCACCGCTGTCGCGCACCACGCTCACGGCCTTGCCATCCTTGGCGAACAGGGCGTGGGCGGCGTCGCGCATGTCGGGCCGGGTGGCCGGGTTGGTGGCCAGCACGCGGCGCTTGGTGGCGGCGTCGTCCAGCATCATGTCGATGCCCACGGTGCGGGTCGCGTCCAGGCGCTCCACGGCGGCGATGGTGGTCACGTCCATGCCCAGCGGCGCCACCAGGATCAGGGCCTGCTCGCTGGGCGCCTGGCCGGTCTCGATGCCCGCGCCGAGGTCCTTGAGCAACTGGTACAGCTCGGCGCGCCGGGCCGCCTTGGCCGGCACCCACACCGGCGGCAGTTCGGCCACCTGGGGCACGGCAGGTTCGGGCGGCACGGCTGCCACGCCGTCCTTGTAGGTGTAGAAGCCTTCACCGACCTTCTTGCCCACCACGCCGCCGGCCAGGCGCTGTGCGGTGATGACACTGGGGCGGTAGCGCGGCTCCTCGTAGTACTGGTGGTAGATGGACTCCATCACCGGGTGCGAGACGTCCAGCGCGGTCAGGTCCATCAGCTCGAAGGGGCCGAGGCGGAAACCCATCTGGTCGCGCAGGATGCGGTCCACGGTGGCGAAGTCGCTCACGTTTTCGCCCACCACGCGCAGGGCTTCGGTGCCGTAGCCGCGGCCGGCGTGGTTGACGATGAAGCCGGGCGTGTCCTGGGCCAGCACCGGGGTGTGGCCCATCTCGCGGGCGTAGGCACTGAGGCGGTCGCAGACCTGCTTGTCGGTTTTGAGGCCGGCGATGACCTCCACCACACGCATCAGCGGCACCGGGTTGAAGAAGTGGAAGCCCGCCAGTTGGCCGGGCCGCTTGAGGCCGGCGGCGATGGCCGTGACCGACAGCGAGGAGGTGTTGGTGGCCAGCACCGCGTCGGCGGCGACGATGGCTTCGAGATCGCCAAACAGCTGGCGCTTGACGTCCAGCCGCTCGACCACGGCCTCCACCACCATCTGGCAGGGCGCGAGCTGCGGCATCTCGGTGGCGATGGCCAGGCGGCCCTTGAGCTGGGCCACGGCCTCGGCCGTGAGTTTGCCCTTGGCGGACAGCTTGTCCCACTGCTCGCCCAGTGCCGCTGCGGCCTGCTCGGCCGCTCCCGGCTTGGCGTCGAACAGCCACACCTGGCTGCCCGCTTGTGCCGCAATCTGTGCGATGCCACGGCCCATGGCACCGGTGCCCACCACGCCAACTGTTTCAAATTGGAGACTCATTGATCTACGCCTGCCTCAATCGTTAATAGGTTATGACAAAATGTTTCCGTCACCCGATCAACGCCCCATGGAAACCAAGGAACGCCTGATGCTCAAGTATGCGCTGGGCGGTATTGTGCTCTCGACCTCACTGCACAGTGCCGCATTGTCCTTGGGCGGGTACACAGGCCAGGCCATCATCGGTCGCCCGCTGGACATGTCGGTGCGATCGAATGCGCCCCTGGCCGACATCGAGTCGGCCGGCTGCCTGCTGGCCCAGGTCCAGTATGGCGACACGGTGCTGCCCGCCGGCAGCGTGTCCTTGAGCGTCCAGGCCGCCGAAGGTGGCGCCGTGATCCGGGTGCGCAGCAATGTGCCGGTCAACGAACCGGTGGTCAGTGTGGTGCTCAACACCGGCTGCGCGGCCGACCGTTTCAGCCGCAAGTACACCCTGCTGGCCGACCTCGATCCGTCCCTGGCGCCCACGCCCGCGCCCGCGCCCCCGCCACTCGTGGTGTTGGCGGCACCGCCTGCCGCCACACCGCCGGCGCCGCCGTCGTTCAGCACACCGGCGCTGGCCCTGCCGCCAGCCGCCGTGCTGCCACCGGCCGCGCCACGGGAGGCCGCGCCGCGTCCCCCGGTGGCACGCCCCGCAGCAGCCGCGCCCGCGCCGGCCGCGCGCGCCACGCCCGCACCCAAGCCAGCGCCCAAACCCAGGGCCAAGGCCAAGCCCGCACCGGCGGCCAAGGACAACACGCCACCGGCACCCGCGCCAGCGCCCACAGCGGCGGCGTTGCCCGGCGGCCCGCGCCTGAAGCTCGATCCCATCGACCTGTCGCCCGGACGCAATCCTGGGTTGAAGCTCAACACCGAGTTGTCGACCCCGCCAGGCAACGAGGCCGAACGCAAGGCCGCCAGCGAACTTTGGGCGGCCCTGAACACGCCGCCCGATAAAGCGGCCGAAGACGCCCGGCGCCTGGCGGCCATGGAAAACGACCTCAAGGCCCTGCGCGAACAGCAGGCAGCCATGCAGGCCAGCGTGGCTGCGCTCACGGCCCAGCTGCAGGCCGAACGCGAGGAGCGGGCGCCCAAGTCGCTGATGTACGCGCTGGGCGTGGCCCTGGCGCTGGCCGCCGCCGCCCTGGCGTGGCTGCTCAGCGAGCGCCGCAAGCTGCGGCGCAGCCCCGCTGCCGGCGAGCAGCCCTGGTGGCAGTCCGGTCAGGACGCCAGCGTGTTGCCCGTGTCGGCCGCGCCCAACACGCCGCCGCCGGTGGCGGCCGCCGCGCTGGCGCCCGTGGTGGACGACCCGATGGGGTCCGGTGCGCTGGAGGTGTCCGAGGCGACCGAATCGTCCTTCGCCCAGTTGCACGACGACCACCCGGTGACGGTCGAGGCCTTGCTGGACCTGATGCAGCAGGTCGAGTTCTTTGAATCGCTGCGCCAGCAGGCCGATGCCACCACGCTGCTGAACCATTTCATCGCCGAGTACCCCGGGGCCTGTGCGCTGCCCTACCTGCTCCTGTTCAAGCAGGCCCATGGCCAGGGCGACGCCACGCGGCTGGCGGAGCTGGGTCGCCAGTACCAGCAGGCGTTTGGCCTGCCCGCACCTCAGCCCGGCGACTATGTGGGCCAGGCGGGCGGCCTGGACACCCAGACCAAGCTGATGGATGTCCTGAGCCGCTTCTGGGGCAAGGACGAGGTGTTGGGCCTGCTCAAGAACAGCCTGCTGGCGCCTCCGGGCACCGGTCTGCTGGAGCAGCACAGCCTGGCCGCCTACCAGGACACGCTGTTGCTCTACACCGTGGCGCACACCCTGCTGCATGACGCCGACCTGCACCCGCCCGTGCGGGCCGCCGCGCCCGCGCCGGTGGTGGAGGCCGCGACCTGGTCGGTGCCTGTTGCGGGGGCAACGTCCCCTGTGCCTGCCGCGCCCATCGCGCCGTCCGCACCGGCCGGAGATGGTGTCGACATCGATCTGTCCTTCACCGGGTCCGATCCGCTGCCGGGTGCGGCAGCACCCACAGCACCCACAGCACCTGCAGCTCCTGCGGACGAGAGCGGCCGCCGCGAGTTGCCGATGCTGGACTTCGACCTGTTTGCCATCGACCCCAAGGACGGGAAGAAGACCGACAAACCCTGAGCCAGTGCGGGCGCCGCAGGGCGCCTCGGCTCAGTCAGCGCCGCACCTGCAGCGCGCCCGGGTTGACGATGTTGGTGGGCGTGCCCTTGATGAAGTTCACCACGTTGTCGAAGGCGGCGGAGAAATACAGTTCGTAGCTTTCCTGCTCGACATAGCCGATGTGCGGCGTGCAGATGCAGTTTTCCAGCCGCAGCAGGGCATGGCCCTGCAGGATGGGCTCGGACTCGAACACGTCGACCGCCGCCATGCCGGGGCGTCCGCGGTTGAGCGCGCCCAGCAAGGCGTCGGGTTCGATGATCTCGGCGCGGGAGGTGTTGACCAGCACCGCCGTGGGCTTCATGCGCGAGAGGTCTTCCAGCGTCACACAGCCGGCGGTGCCTTCGGCCAGGCGCAGGTGCAGGGTCAGCACGTCGCACTGCTCGAAGAAGGCCTGCTTGTCGGGGGCGATTTCGAAGCCGTCCTGGACCGCGCGCTGGCGCGCGGCCTCGCTGCCCCAGATCAGCACCCGCATGCCGAAGGCCCGGCCGTAGCCGGCCACCAGTTGGCCGATGCGTCCGTAGCTCCAGATCCCCAGGGTCTTGCCCTTGAGCACCTGGCCCAGCGCGAAATTGGTCGGCATCGACGCCGACTTCAACCCCGACTGCTGCCAGCCGCCGTGCTTGAGGCTGGAGATGTAATGGGGCAGGCGCCGCATGGCCGCCATCACCAGCGCCCAGGTCAACTCGGCCGGCGCCACCGGCGAGCCCACGCCTTCGGCTACGGCCACGCCCTTTTCGGTGCAGGCGGCGACGTCGATGTGCGGACCCACGCGTCCGGTCTGGGCGATCAGCTTCAGGCGCGGCAGTTTTTCGACCAGTTGGCGCGAGATGGTGCTGCGCTCGCGGATGAGCACCAGCACGTCCGCGTCCTTCAGTCGCACCGACAGCTGACCCACCCCCTTGACGGTGTTGGTGTAGACCTTGGCGGGGTAGGGTTCGAGCTTCTCGGCGCAGGCGAGCTTGCGGACGGCGTCTTGGTAGTCGTCCAGGATCACGATGTTCATGGCGCTATTGTGCCTGCCGGTTTTCGCCGCCCAGGGCCAACGGTGTAACCGCCGGTGCCGTGGGACGGAAATGCCGGGGCGAGGCGCCCATGGCCGACTTGAACATGGCGCTGAAGGCACTTTCGCTGGCGTAGCCGCTCTCGGCCGCCACCTCGCCCACGGGCACCCGCTGCGCCAGGCGGGGCAGGGCGCGGGCCAGCACCGCCTGCTGGCGCCAGCGGTGGAAACTGGTGCCCAGCTGGGTGCGGAACAGCCGCGCCATGGTGCGTTCGCTGGCGCCCATCTGCGCCGCCCATTCGGCCAGGCTGCCGCAGGCCGCAGGCTCGTTCAGCACCGCTTCGCACAGGGCGCGCAGCCGGCGGTCGCCGTGCTGCACCGAGGGCATGGGCACGCCCAAAGGCAGGGGCGTGGCGTGGGCCAGTTCGTGCAGCATCAGCGTCGTCATGGCCTGGCGGGCCAGCGGCTGGTCGCGGTACAGCGGCTGGTCCAGGGCGTCGATCATGGCCTGCAACAGCGGGCTCACCGCCAGCACGCGCACCTGCTGCCAGCCCGCCGGCGCTACGCTGGCGTCGACATAGACGGTGCGCGAATGCGCGGCCTCCACCACCATCACCGAGTGCATGGCGCGCGGCGGGATCCAGACCGCGCGCTGGGGCGGCAGGATGACCGATGTGTCGTGTTCCCCGCCCTGTGCGCCGGTGGCGCGCACCGACACCTGCAGCAGGCCGCTGCCACAACAGGCCAGTTGCGCCCAGGCGTGGGTGTGAGGCTCAAAGTGGGTGTCCTGCGGCAGCGCGCGCAGGCGGGTGCGCAGCGGCTGCTCCGCGCTGGGCGCGAACGGGTCGGTGTCGTCCAGCGACAACGCGAGCAGGGGTTTTTTGGGGCGCATGGTGCTGCGGCGGTGGGCGGCGGGCCGGGACCGCCATGGTAGCGAATCGCTCGCGCTGGAAGCGGCATGTTTGAACCGGTATGCGGCAGTCCTTGAGACGGATGGCGTTTTCAATTGTTCACTTGACCGAAACCGGCCGGCGGCCGACCCTGAACCGCATCCTGACTGCCCATGCCTGGGAGGTATTGATGGCGCAACGGTACCGATGGCCTTGGAAGCCGGGCGCAACGCTTGCGGCCTGGGTTGCGGCCCTGTGGGGTGCGCTTGTCCTCGCGGCGTGCCTCCATCCGTCCCTGGGTGCGCCGCCCGGTTGGCTGCTGTCGGTGGTGCCCGGGCAACTCATCGCCTTGCGGTACCAGGCCGTCGGCCTCCAGTTGCCCCGGACGCACGGCCATGTGCAGGCCGTCATGCAGCTGCTGACCCGCCCCGATGTGCTCACACGGGAAAAGACCCGCTTGCTGTACATCGCGTACATCTTTCACAACCAGGGGGCGGGCGCAGATGACCGGCGCTTGATCCGCCAAGAGGTCAGGAAACTGGCCACCGCGGCAGCGCCACGCGTCCGCTCGGTGGCTGTTGGCGTGTATGGGCAGTTGTATGAGGATGCGGGGAACGGGAAAGGCCTGAAGCCGCCGCCCGACGCGGTAGACCTTTTGCTGGCGGCCTATGGCGACAAGGTCATCAGCCCGGCGGCGTTGGCTTTTCAGGCGGCGGATGCCTTCCTGACCGCGCCGCCCGAGCGTCAGAAGGCCTTGCTGGAGATCGTTCGGGACTTTGGCGACATCGGCGCGGTGCAGAAAGCGGCCTCGACATTCACTTACGTGCCGATCGCCGCGCGCAACCTGTTGCCCGAAACCCGTGACGCCATTCTGGACACCCTCCAGCGCTTTCCCCCGGTCGAGCGCGATCAGGAGGGCGTGTCCAAGGATGGCGCTGGCGGTGGCTACGACTACCGTCTGTGGGTCGATACCTATGGCACCTACGAGTGGCTCAGAACCAACGCCAACCGCGACCGGATCATCATGGACCGCTTGTTGCTGCCATCCAGCCACCCTTCGGATGTGATGTCCTACCTGCAGGACCCCGACAGCTTCTCGCGCATGAGCACCGTTGCCCATCCGGGTGAGCTGGAGGGTCTGGTCGAAAAGAGCCGGCAGTTTGTGGCCAGCGGGCAGACCAACCTGGAATTCAAAAACTCGCAGCTGGCCCTTGTCCAGCGGAACATGGCGCTGGCGAAGCGGGCCAAGTAAACCGGAGGGCGCTGGGCAAGCCACTTGCCAGCCATGGGGTGGTAAAAATGCGGTTTGGCTGAAATTCGCCAGAAGTTGACGATCTGTCGCGAGCCGACATTTTGCGCCAAACGTAGGATCGCCGCATGAACACCGCGACGCTTTCCGCCACCTCCCTTTCCGCCAATCCCGTGCCGCTGCGGCAGGACGCCCAGGTCATGGGCCTGGTGGGCCTGGCCCACGCCAGCTCCCATTTCTCGCACCTGCTGCTGCCGCCGCTGTTTCCGCTGTTCATGCGCGATTTCGGGTTGAGCTTTTCCGATGTCGGCCTGCTGATGACGGTGTTTTTTGTCATCTCGGGTGTGGGACAGGCGACCTCGGGCTTTGTGGTCGACCGCTTCGGCGCCCGCCCGGTGCTGCTGGGCGCCATCGGCCTGTTCATGCTGGCGGCGCTGGCGGCGTCGCAGGCCACAGGGTATGGCGGGCTGCTGGTGGTGGTGGTGCTGGCCGGCCTGGGCAACGCGCCTTTCCATCCCTGTGACTTCACCATCCTGAACCAGCGCGTGTCGACGCCGCGCCTGGGCCACGCGTTCAGCGTGCACGGCCTCACCGGCAGCCTGGGCTGGGCGCTGGCGCCGGTGTTCCTGGTGGGCCTGTCGGCCGTCAAGGACCGGGAGTTCGCCTACCTGTGCGCGGCCGCGTTGTACGCGGTGGTGCTGGCGGTGATGGTGTGGCAGCGCGACAAGCTGCGCACCGAGGTGGTGGTGCAGCACGCCGACGCGCCCAAGGGCGGCGACCTGGCCTTCCTCAAGCTGCCGGTGGTCTGGTGGTGTTTCGCCTTTTTCCTGCTCTCGACCATGACCCTGGCCGTGGTGCAGAACTACTCGGCTTCCATCCTCAAGGCCATGCACGGCGTCAGCCTGGAGGCCGCCACGCTGACCGTGACCGGCTACATGCTGTGCAGCGCGCTGGGCATGCTGGTGGGTGGCTTCGTGGCCGCGCGTTCGGCGCACAGCGACCGCGTGGTGGCCTGGGCCATGGGCGTGGGCGCACTGATCATGCTGCTGTGCGCCACCGGCGTGCTGGGCGGTTGGGGCACCATGGCCGCCCTGGCGCTGACCGGTTTTGCGGTGGGCGTGGGCGGGCCCAGCCGCGACCTGATGATCCGCAAGGCGACGCCCAAGGGCGCCACCGGTCGCGTCTATGGCACCGTCTATTCGGGCCTGGACGTGGGTTTTGCGATCGCGCCCGTGGTCTTCGGCGTGGTCATGGACCACGGCTGGTACGCCGCCACCCTGGTGGGCGCGGCCTGCACGCTGACGTTGTCGGTGGTCGCCGCCATCGGCGTGGGCCAGCGCACGCGGGGCGCCTGAGAACGCCCTCAAGGGGTGTGATCGGCCGGGGCACAATGGGGGCATGACCACCACTCTTGCGGGCCACCTGCTTGTCGAATGCCTTCTGGCCCAAGGCGTCACCCATGCGTTCGGCGTGCCCGGCGAAAGCTTCCTGGCCGTGCTCGACGGCTTCCATGCCCACGCCGACAAGATCCGTTTCGTGATCAACCGCCAGGAGGGCGGCGCCGCCTTCATGGCTGAGGCCCACGGCAAGCTCACCGGCCGCCCCGGTGTCTGTTTTGTCACCCGCGGCCCGGGGGCCACCAACGCGTCCATCGGCGTGCACACCGCCTTCCAGGACTCCACGCCCATGGTGTTGCTGGTGGGTGACGTGGCCAGCGACTGCCGCGACCGCGAGGCCTTCCAGGAGATGGACTTCTCCAGCTTCTTCGGTCCCATGGCCAAGCGGGTCGAGCGCATCGACGACGCCCGCCGCATTCCCGAATACATCGCCCGGGCCTTTGCCACCGCCATGAACGGCCGCCCCGGCCCGGTGGTGCTGGTGCTGCCCGAGGACATGCTGACCCAGCCGGTGCAGGCCCAGCCGCTGGCGCGCGTGGAGCCGGTGCAGAGCTGGAGCGACCCGGGCGCGCTGCGCACCCTGCGCGAGCTGCTGCTCAAGGCGCAGCGCCCGCTGGTGATCGCCGGCGGCGGCGGCTGGACGCCGCAAGCCGCGCAGGCGCTGCAGCGCTTCGCCGAGGCCTGGCGGCTGCCGGTGGCCAATGCCTTCCGTTTCCAGGACACCTTCGACAACGACCACCCGCTGTACGCGGGCGACATCGGCCTGGGCATCAACCCGGCGCTGGCCGCGCGCGTGCGCACCAGCGACCTGCTGCTGGTGCTGGGCGCCCGCCTGGGCGAGGCCACCACCGGCGGCTACACCCTGATCGAGGCGCCGCGGCCGGTGCAGAAGCTGGTGCACGTGCACGCCAGCGCCGAAGAGCTCAACCGCGTCTACCAGGCCGACCTGGCCATCTGCGCCACCATGAACGCCGCCGCCCGCAGCCTGGAGGTGCTCGATGCGCCGCCCCAGGTCGCCTGGGAAGCCTGGACGCAGGCCTGCCAGCGCGACTACCGCGAGAACATCGACCCGGCCAATGGCGGCGTGCGTTTTCCGGGCGACATCGACATGCCGGCCATCATGGCCACGCTGCAGCAGCACCTGCCCGCCGATGCGGTGCTGACCAACGGCGCCGGCAACTTCGCCAGCTGGCTGCACCGCTTCTACCGCTACAGCGGCTTGGCGCGTGGGCACAAGACCCAGCTCGCGCCCACCGTGGGCGCCATGGGCTATGGCGTGCCGGCCGGCGTGGGCGCGGCCATCGTCCAGCCCGGTCGCACGGTGTTCACCATCGCGGGCGACGGCGACTTCCTGATGAACGGGCAGGAGCTGGCCACGGCGGTGCAGCATGGTGCCAAGACCATCGTGCTGCTGCTCAACAACGGCATGTACGGCACCATCCGCATGCACCAGGAGAAACACTACCCGGCGCGGGTGCGCGGCTCCGATCTGGTCAACCCCGACTTCTGCGCCCTGGCCCAGGCCTACGGCTACGCGGCCGAACGTGTGACCCAGACGGCGGACTTCGAAGCCGCGCTGCTGCGCGCGCTGGCCAGCGAACGCGGCACGTTGATCGAGATCCCGCTCGACCCCGAGGTCATCACCACGCGGGGCACCCTGAGCGCCATCACCCAGGCCGCGCAGCGCCAGGCGGGCTGATTGGCCGGGCCTTGCAGCCACCAAACAAAAGGCCGGCAATGCCGGCCTTTTGTTTGGTGCCAACCCTTGAACAGGGAAGGCATGCCACGATCACTTCAGGTGTTCGTTGATCATCTTGGTCATCTCGAACATCGACGCCTGGGCCTTCTTGAAGATTTCCTTCAGCTTGGCGTCGGCGTTGATCATGCGCTTGTTCACTGCGTCCTGCAGCTTGTTTTTCTTGATGTATTCCCAGACCTTTTTGGTCACTTCGGTGCGGGGCAGCGGCGATGCGCCGACGATGGCGGCCAGCGAAGCGCTGGGCGTCATGGCCTTCATGAAGGCGGCGTTGGGGGTGCGCTTCTTGGCGGGAGCGGCAGCCTTCTTGGCAGGCGCAGCCGCATTTTTCGCTGGAGCAGCGGCCTTCTTGGCCGGAGCGGCCGCTTTTTTCGCCGGAGCGGCAGCCTTCTTGGCTGGGGCCGCAGCCGCCTTCTTCGCCGGAGCCGCCTTGGTGGCGGGCGCTTTCTTTGCAGTTGCCATGGTTGAATGTCCTTCTAGAAGTGGTTCCAAGACCAGCGGAAAACGCGCTTTCTGCGTGGTCGATGCATGCTAATGGAGAAGCCCCGCGTTTTGAAGCTGGTCACACCCCATTTGATGCAATTTTTCCCTCTGAAAGGGGGTGTTTTTTCGCAGAAAACAACACCCCCCACGTCTGCCGCCGGGCTTGGCCCCGATTTGTGCGGCCTTTGGGCCCATCAGCGGTCGCCCACCACGCGGTAGGCCAGCGCGCCCAACACGGCGCCGACGACGGGCGCGACCCAGAACAGCCACAGCTGCTGCACGGCGGTACCGCCCACGTACAGCGCCACGCCGGTGCTGCGCGCCGGGTTCACCGAGGTGTTGGTGACCGGGATGCTGATCAGGTGGATGAGGGTGAGGCACAGGCCGATGGCGATGGGCGCAAAACCGTCGGGCGCACGCGTGTCGGTCGCGCCCATGATCACGAACAGGAAGAGGGCCGTCATCACCACTTCGGTGATCAGGGCGGCCTGCATCGAATACCCCCCGGGCGACTGTGCGCCGAAGCCGTTGCTGGCGAACGCGCCGGCCGCGCCGGGGTCGATGGCGAAGCCCGACTTGCCGCTGGCGATCAGGTAGAGCACGCCGCCGGCGGCCAGGGCGCCCAGCACCTGCGACACGATGTAAGGCAGCAGTTGGCTGCCTTCAAAACGCCCGCCGGCCCACAGGCCAACCGACACCGCCGGGTTGAGGTGGCAGCCCGAGACGTGGCCGATGGCGTAGGCCATGGTGAGCACCGTGAGGCCGAAGGCCAGCGAGACCCCGTGCAGGCCGATGCCCACTTCGGGAAAGGCAGCGGCCAGCACCGCACTGCCGCAGCCGCCCAGTACGAGCCAGAAGGTGCCGATGAACTCGGCGCAATAGCGATGAAAAGCCATGTGAACACTCCCTGTTGGTGAATTGACGCCGCGAACTCTACAAGCACGTTCACGGGTCAAAACGCAAGAATGGTCAAATCACGGCGGCCCTTTTTCTACAAAGGTGGGGCCAGGCGGTAACTGGCCGGCGAGCGGCTGAGCTTGATGGGCGAGGCCACGCCGGTGTAGCCGTCGCCGATGGAGACCACCATCTCGCGGTGCCGGGTGTGGGGGTGCTGCAGCGCTTCGCTGACCTTGAGCACCGGGGCACAGGGCACGCCGCGCAGCATCAGGGCGTCGGCCAGGGCTTGCCCGTCACAGGTGGCCAGCTGTTCCAGCAGCCAGGCGCGCAGCTCGGCGCGGTTCACCGATCGCGCGCCGGCGCTGGCGTAGCGCGGGTCACGCGCCACCTCGGGCGAGCCCAGCTCATCGCACAGCCACGCGAACTGGCGGTCGTTGCCCACGGCCAGGAAGAGGGCGCCGCTGCGGGTCGCAAAGGCGTCGTAGGGATAGATGTTGGGGTGGGCGTTGCCGGTCAGGCGCGGCTCGCGCCCGTCCATGAACCAGTTGGACGCGTGTGGGTGCAGCAGCGACAGGCCGCAGTCGTAGAGGCTGGCTTCAACGAACTGACCCAGGCCGCTGCGCGCGCGTTCCTGCAGGGCCAGCATCACGCCCAGCGCGGCGTTCAGGCCGGTGACCAGGTCGACCACCGGCAGGCCCACGCGCAGCGGCTCGCCATCGACTTCGCCATTGACGCTCATGATGCCGGCCATGGCCTGCACCGCGGCGTCGTAGCCCGCCAGGCCGCCCAGCGGACCATCGGCACCGAAGCCGCTGACGCGGCAGTGCACCAGGCGCGGGAAACGCGCGTGCAACACGTCGAAGCCCAGGCCCCACTTCTCCATCGTGCCGGTCTTGAAGTTCTCGATCAGCACGTCCGCATCTTCCAGCAGGCCCATCAAGGCCAGGCGCCCGACGTCGCTGGCCAGGTCCAGCTGCATGCCCAGCTTGTTGCGGTTCAGCCCCATGTAGTAGGACGCCACACCGTGCCGGAACGGCGGCCCCCACGTGCGGGTGTCGTCGCCTTGGGGCGGTTCGATCTTCAGCACGTCGGCCCCGTGGTCGCCGAGGATCTGGCCGCAGTAGGGGCCGCCTAGGATGCGCGACAAGTCGATCACGCGCAGGCCTTGCAGGCTGCCCTGGCCGGCGGGAAAGCGGGGGAAGGAGGTTTTGCTCATGGTGGGCTTTCGGTCAGTCGGCGGTGGCGCCCGAGGCCTTGATCACATCGCGCCACTTGTTGCCCTCCTGGCGCATGGTCACGGCCAGTTGCGCCGGCGTGTACTGCGGCGGCGGCTCCAGGCCTTGCTTGGCCAGGCGGTCGCGCACCTCGGGCTGCTGGATCACCTGGGCAAACGCCGCGTTGAGCTGGCTCACCACCGCCTGGGGCGTGCCCGCCGGCACCACGATGCCGAAGAACACGCTGGCATCGAAGTCCTTCAGGCCCTGCTCGACCAGGGTGGGCACGTCGGGCAGCGCGCGCGAGCGCTGCGCCGAGGTGACCCCCAGCACGCGCAGCTTGCCGGCCTGGATGTGGGGCAGGGCGGTCAGCACGTCGGTGAAGGCCATCTGCACCTGGCCGCCCAGCAGGTCGTTGAGCGCCGGGCCGGTGCCCTTGTAGGGGATGTGGGTGATCTCGGTGCCGGCGCGCATGTTGAACAGCACGCCCGCGAGGTGCGAGGACGCGCCGCTGCCCGACGAAGCGAAGCTCAGCTTGCCGGGCTGGGCCTTGGCCAGGGCGATCAGCTCCTTCATGGTCTTGGCCGGCACGCCGGGGTGGACCACCAGCACATTGGGCAGGTGGCCGATCTGGATCACCGGCGCGTAGCTCTTGATCGGGTCGTAGTTGATCCTGGCGTAGAGGTGCTGGTTGATGGCCAGCGGCGCCGAGGTGCCGAACAGCAGGGTGTGGCCGTCGGCCTCGGCGCGCGCCACCTGTTCGGCCCCGATGTTGGCCCCTGCTCCGGCCTTGTTCTCGACGATCATGGTCTGCCCCAGCAGCGGCTTGATGGCGCTGGCCAAGGTGCGGGCCATGGCATCGGTGGGGCCGCCGGGCGCGTAGGGCACGACCAGGCTCAGGGTTTTGGACGGGAAGCTGGCCTGCGCCAGTGTCGTGGCGGGCAGGGCGGCCGTGGCCAGGCAGGCCAGCAGGGTCAGGGTGTGGCGTCGGGTGTTTTTCATGGTGTCTCCTCGGGGTGTATGGGTGCGTGTGTCTGGTTCAGTGGTCCAGCCAGAGCGCGCAGAGTTCGTCGTCGGCGCTCGCGGCATCGGCCGGGAGTGGGGCCGCCAGCGGGTCCTGTGGCGCCACGCGCTGGGCCAGGACCGCCTGGGCCAGCGCCAGGCGTTGGCGGGCCGCGAGGCTGCCGTCGGGCAAACGCGCCGCTTCCCAGGCCATGGCCACGGCCGAGCCCAGGTGGTAGAGGGCCGAGGCCGCGCGCCGCGCCAGCGCATCGCCGTCGGGCTGGGCGGCGCGGCGGGCCAGCGCCTCGCCGCGTTGCAGCGCGTCCTGGAAAGCGGCGAGCTGGCCACCGTCCAGGCGGCTCTCGCCCAGCAACTGCCGCAGGTGTTCCAGCAGGGCCTCCAGCGACTGCTCGCGGCGGATCGCACGGACCACGTCCAGCGCCACGATGTTGCTGGTGCCTTCCCAGATCGAGCCCAGGTGGGCATCGCGCACCAGGCGCGGGTCGCTCCATTCCTCGATGTAGCCGCAGCCGCCACGCACCTCCATGGCGTCTCCGGTGACCTTGCGCGCGTCGCGGCAGGCGCGGAACTTGATCAACGGGGTGAGGATGCGGGCCAGGCGGTAGGCCTGCGCGTCACCGGCGTCGGCGCGGCGCAGCGCCTCGGCAGTCTGGAACACCATGCTGCGCGCCTGCTCGGTGGGCAGGACCAGTTTCATGAGCTGGCGGCGCATCAGGGGCAGTTCGATCAGCCGGCGGCCGAAGGCCTGGCGGTGGCGGGCGATGTGCAGGGCTTCGCTGACGGCGCGGCGCATCAGGCCGGCGGCGCGCACGCCGTTGGACAGCCGCGAGTTGTTGACCATGTCGGCCATCTGCACGAAGCCGCGCCCGCGTTCACCCACCAGCCACGCGCGCGCGCCCTCCAGCCGGATCTCCCCACTGGCCATGGAGCGCGTGCCGAGCTTGTCCTTCAGGCGGATGATGCGGTAGGCGTTGTGGCGGCCGTCGTCCAGGTCGCGCGGTAGCAGGAACAGCGAGACCCCCTTCATGCCCGGGCCGTCGCCTTCGACCCGCGCCAACACCATGGCCAGCGCCGCGTCGGGGTTGGAGCAGAACCATTTGTCACCGCTCAGCAGCCACGCGCCGGGCTGGTCCGGGTCGGGCCGGGCGGTGGTGGCGGTGGTGGCGATGTCGGAACCCGCGCCCTGTTCGGTCATGAACATCGCACCTTGCGCCAGCGTGTCCAGGTCCAGGCTGGTCAGCGCCGGCAGGTAGCGCCGCACCAGCGCCGGATCACCGAACTTCTTCAGCGTGCGGGTCAGCGAGTCGGTCATGGAGACCGGGCAGCACAGGCCGAACTCGGCTTGCACGAACAGGTAGGTCAAGGCGTACTTGGTCAGGGCCGGCAGCTGGCCGGGCCAGCCCAGCACGTCCTGGCGGTGCGAGATGGCGGCCAGCGCGAACTCGCCGAAGGCCAGCTTTTCCATCGCCACGTAGGCCGGGTGCTTGATCACCTTCTGCTCGTCGATGCCGGCGCGCGAGCGGTGCTGCAGCTCGGGTGGATGGCGGTCGGCGGTGCCGGCCAGGTCGTCCAGCAGGCCACCGGCCAGCGCACCCAGCTGCGCCAGGCGCGGCTCCAGGTGCTGGCGCAGGGCGGGTTCGAGATAGACGTCGAGCAAGGCCTGGAACTGCGTGTCGGTGGTGTAGAGGTTGACGCCGTGCTGATCGGGCACGGGGTGCGCCGTGGTGTCGGATGGGGTGCTGGATGTCATGGTTGGGGTCTCCTGCGGCGCATTGTTCGCAAGCCATTGATATCTGTCCAATATCAAATAACGCTTGAATGATTTAAAGTTTGTATTCATGGAATTCCGACACCTGCGCTATTTCCTGGCCCTGGCCGAAGAACTGCATTTCGGCCGGGCGGCACACCGGCTGTCCATTTCGCAGCCGCCGCTGAGCCTCAACATCCAGCAGCTGGAGGCCTCGGTGGGGGCGCTGCTGTTCACCCGCAACAGCCGGGGCGTGCAGCTCACCGCCGCGGGCAAGGCTTTCGTGCCTCGCGCGCGCGCGCTGGTGGAGCAGGCCACCGAAGCGGCGCGCCACGCCCGCGCGGTGGGGCAGGGGCTGGAAGGGCGGCTGCACGTGGGTTTTGTCGGCGCCATGCTGTACCGCGGTCTGCCACCCATGTTGCGCGACTTTCAGCAGGCCCATCCGCTGCTGCGGGTGGTGCTGCGCGAACTCAATTCCGAAGACCAGCTGCTGGGCCTGAGCCACGACCAGCTGGACCTGGGATTCGTGCACACCGCCCGCCGCCCGACCGGCACCGAGCACCTGCTGTTCGCCAGCGAAGCCTTTGTCTGCTGCCTCCCGGCCGGGCACCCGCTGGCACGGCGGCGCCGCATCGAGGTGGCGGCCCTGCGCGACGAGGCCTTCGTGCTGTTCGCGCGCGCCGCCTCGCCCGACTACCACGAGCGCATCCTGAACATCTGCGCCGATGCCGAATTCCAGCCCGACGTGCGGCACGAGGTGCGCCACTGGCTCAGCGTGGTGTCGCTGGTGGCGCAGGGCCTGGGCGTGGCCCTGGTGCCGGCCGCGCTGCGCAGCAGCCAGCTGGGCGGCGCGGTCTTCGTGCCGCTGGCGGGGGTGGACGTGCTGTCGCAGTCCTACCTGATCTGGAAAAGTGGCAACAACAGCCCGGCCTTGCAGGCCTTCCTGCAACTGGCGCGCGTGGCGGCGCCATCCAAAACCCCGTGAACCGGCGGGCCGGCGGCGGCGCGGCTACCATGTGGGCCCTGGCGTCCTCGAGCACACACCCATGACCACTCCTACCGAAACCATCACCCTGGGCGGCGGCTGCTTCTGGTGCACCGAGGCGGTGTTTGTCCGCGTGGCCGGCGTGCTCGACGTGGAGTCGGGCTACTGCAACGGCAACCCCGCCATCCGCCAACCCAGCTACGAACAGATCTGCACCGGCCAGACCGGCTATGCGGAGGTGGTGAAGCTGGTCTTCGACCCGGCCCAGGTCAGCCTGCGCGAGCTGCTGGAGGTCTTCTTCGTGGTGCACGACCCGACGACCCTGAACCGCCAGGGCAACGACACCGGCACCCAGTACCGCAGTGGCATCTACTGGCACGACGCGGCGCAGGAGCGCGTGGCGCGCGAGCTGATCGCCGAACTGGGCGCGCACCATCGCGCGCCCATCGTCACCGAGGTGCTGCCGGTGGCCGACTACAGCGCGGCCGAGGCCTACCACCAGGATTATTTCCTCAACCACCCCAACCAGGGCTACTGCGCATTCGTCGTGGCACCCAAGGTGGACAAGTTCCAACGCACTTTTGCGCGCCTGGTGCGCGCCGACTGACCCATGATTTCACGCGCTTTCGTTTTTGCCGCCGTCCTGTCGCTGGGCCTGCCCGCCTGGGCACAACACAAGCCCCAGGAAGTGCAGGAGGACATCGAACGCCATCAGCAGATGGCCGCCGCCCACACCGCCGCCGCCCAGTGCCTGAAAGCCGGCACCAAGCCCGACGACTGCGCCAAGGCGCTGCAGAACGCCTGCAAGGGCCTGGCGCTGGGCAAGTTCTGCGGCATGCGCCACGGCCACTGATCTTTTTTCACCCACGTCGGTATTCCCCATGACCCAAGCATCGATAGCGACCTGTGACCTGTGCGACGCCCACAAGGGCGACAGCAGCGGCAGCTTCCGCGTCCTGCCGCCGCTCTACCGCGACTTCGGCGCCATCACCCAGTTCAGCGGACCGGTCACCACCGTCAAGTGTTTCGAGGACAACAGCCTGGTCAAGGCGGCGGTGGAAGGCCCCGGCGAGGGCCGCGTGCTGGTGGTCGACGGCGGCGCGTCGCTGCGTCGCGCACTGCTGGGCGGCAACCTGGGGGCGGCGGCCGCACGCAACGGCTGGGCCGGCGTGGTGATCGATGGCTGCGTGCGCGATGTGGCCGAACTGGCCCAATGCCAGGTGGGCATACGCGCCCTGGCGCCCATGCCCTTGCCGACCGAGCGGCGCGGCGAAGGCCAGCGCGACGTCGCGGTGCTGATCCAGGGCGTGTGGGTGCGTCCCGGCGACTGGCTCTGCGCCGACGCCGACGGCATCGTCGTCAGCAGCACACCCCTGGCCTGAGCCAGATGCCAAGGTGCAACTCCAGCGGTGACCCAGCCGCCGGGGATGCCGCCGATCTGGCTCCGCCAGTCGGCTGGCATCGCCCCCTGGGGGGTGACGCCGAAGGCGGCGCGGGGGGAGACAGACTCACATGCTCCAGCCTTTGTAGAACATGTAGCCGGCCAGCAGGTACAACACGCAGGCAAAGGCGCGTTTGAGCTGTTTGACCGGCAGCGCATGGGCGGCCTTGGCGCCCAGGGGCGCGGTCAGCACGCTGGCGCTGGCGATCACCGCCAGGGCCGGCAGGAAGATGTAGCCCAGCGAGCCGCTGGGCAGGCCTTGCAGCTGGGTGCCCGCCAGCACATAACCGGCCACGTTGGCCACCGCGATCGGGAAGCCCAGCGCGGCGCTGGTGGCCACGGCGTTGTGGATGGCGACGTTGCACCAGGTCATGAAGGGCACGCTGACAAAGCCGCCACCGGCACCCACCAGGCCCGACAGGAAACCGATCACGCCACCGGCGCCCAGCAGGCCACCGGTGCCGGGCAGGGTGCGTGTCGGCGCGGGTTTCTTGTCGAGAAACATCTGCGTCGCCGAGAAGCCGACGAAGGCGGCAAAAAACAGCGCCAGCCACGAGCCCTTGAGCACCGCGAACACGCCGGCACTGGCCACCAGCGAGCCCAGCACAATGCCGGGCGCGAGGCGCTTGACGATGTCCCAACGCACGGCGCCGCGCTTGTGGTGCGCGCGCACGCTTGAGATGGAGGTGAACATGATGGTGGCCATGGAGGTGGCGATGGCCATCTTGACCGCCAACTCCGGCGCGACGCCGCGGCCCGACATGATGATGGTGATGAAGGGCACCATGAGCATGCCGCCGCCTATGCCCAGCAGCCCGGCCAGGAAACCAGTGCACAGGCCCAGCACGGCGAGTTCGACAACAAGAAGGGGATCGAGCAGCATGAGCGTTCAGGCGTTGATCGTCGAGCGTGAACACGCTCAACAAGCGACGCCAAACGCTCAACCGGGAAGAGGGGGTGTCTGCGAGTGCCACCGGACCGGCATCCTGAACCGGGGTTCAGGTGGGCAAGGGCAGCGGGACTTCGGGTTCATCTGACGCGAGACGCTCACACCCATCACGCAATGTACCAAGCCCGGGCTCATAGAGCATTGGTTCAAGGAAATATAAAGCCCGGCGCGCACCGCAGACAAGCCGATTGTAGGGCAGACCCGGGCGGCCAGCCGACCGGGCCGACGAATTGCCGACATCGGGCGCCTGAGGCTCAGAGCAACTGGCCGTCGTCTTCCAGCGCCTGGTCCAGACGGCGCACGAGTTCGGTCAGCCGCGCCTCGGTCTGCGGGTCCACGGCGGGCGCGTTCGCCTCGGCGTGCGACGGGTCCTCGGTCTGGCCGAAGGAGGAGGCGTTGAAGGCCAGGGCTTCCTTTTGCGACAGCTCGAAGGCGATGTTCAGCGAGGCCAGCACCGCGATCCGATCACGTGCCTTGACCTTGCCGGCGTCACGGATGCGGCACATGGCCGAATCGACTTTCTCCACCGCGTCAAGCAGCGTGGACTCGCCGCCATCGGGGCAGGCCAGCAGGTAGCTGTGTCCCATGATGAGCACTTCCATCTGTTTCATGCCGGGCTTGTTCATGCCTCGTCCTTCACCGATGGGTGGGGCAAGCGCTGGATCAGCGCGTCGATGCGCTGGCGCGCCGCGTTCAGGCGGCCCTTGAGGGCGTCGCGTTCTTGCGTGAGCGTGCGCACCTGCTCGGCCAGCAGCGCGTTGGTGCGGCGCTGTTCCTCGTGGCGCAGCAGCAGCCGCTCGACTCGCTCGGCGATCTGATCGATGGGGTGGTTGGCAGCCATGGCCGTCCATTGTAGGCGGCGCGTCCGCCGCCGGTGGCTACAATGCCCAGCGTTGGTGCTCGCGGTGTGGTTCACACGCCGCAGTTCAACGGGAAGCTGGGGGACGGCGCCGCTCGAGGCCGCCATCTAACCAGCGCTGCCCCCGCAACGGTAAGCGGACGGGCCCCTGACATGGGGCTCCGCTTTCATCGAGGCCACTGGCTGCGCGAGCCGCATCTGGGAAGGCGATGGGAGTCGATCCGCCAGCCCGGATACCGGCCAATGAGGTGGTGGCGCGCTTGTGCGGCGCGCCACCGTGACGTCCAGGCACCGTCGGGGAAGGCGGTGAGGGCAGCTTCCGTGTGATGAATCCCCATGACTTCTCGATCTTCTTTTGGCCTGCCGCTGGCGGCACTGCCCCTGGCCTTGTCCGTGGCGGGCGCACAGGCGCAAACCACGCCCCCTCAGTTGCGTGAAACCGTGGTCACCGCCACCCGCGTCGTCCAGCCGCTGATGGACGTGGTGGCCGATGTCACCGTGGTCGACCGCGAAGCCATCGAGCGCAGCGGCGCGGTGGCCGTGGCCGACGTGCTGGCGCGCCTGCCCGGTGTCGAGCTGGCGCGCAACGGCGGGGCCGCCTCGGTCACCGGCGTGTTCGTGCGTGGCGCCGAACCGCGCTTCACGGCCGTGTTCATCGACGGCGTGCGGGTGGACTCGCAGTCCACCGGCGGCGCCACCTGGAACGCGCTGCCCCTGGCCCAGATCGACCGCATCGAGCTGGTCCGCGGCCCGGCCGCCGCTGTCTATGGCTCAGACGCCATGGGCGGCGTGGTGCAGATCTTCACCCGCAAGGGCGAGGGTGCCTTCGCGCCCAGCGTGTCCGTGGGCGCGGGCAGCCACGGGCTGCGCCAGGTGCAGGCCGGCTTCAGCGGCAGCAGCGGCACGATCGACTATGCCTTGTCCGCCGCCGACGAGCGCAGCACCGGCTTCGATTCGCAGCCCGGCAGCAACCCCGACCGTGACGGTCACCACAACCGCTCGGCCACCGCCCGCCTGGGCTGGCAGATCAACCCCGCCCACCGGCTGGATGCCACCGCGCTGAGCAGCCGCGTCAACGCCCAGTACGACGGCTACGTGCCCGGCGACGACGACCGCAGCTTTCACCACCTCAACACCCTGGGCCTGACCTGGCAGGCGCGCTGGACGGACAGCTACCAGACCCGCGTGAGCGCCTCGCGTGGGCGCGACCGTTACGACAGCGCGCCGTACAGCTACCTCACCGAAACCACGGTGACCAGCTACCTGTTCCACAACGAGTGGCGCCAGGGCGCCCACCTGTTCACCGCCGCACTGGAGCGCCGCGAAGACGAACTCGACAACGTCAGCACCACGCCGGCGATTTCCGGCCGCCACCAGGACGCATTGGCGCTGGGCTACGGCTGGGTGGCCGGCGCCCACGCGCTGCAGCTCAACCTGCGCCACGACCGCGACAGCGAGTTTGGCGACAAGGGCACCGGCAGCGCCGCCTACGCCTACAGCTTCGCGCCCGGCTGGCGCGCCACCGCGTCGGCGGGCACGGCCTTCCGCGCACCCACGCTCTACCAGCGCTTCAGTGTCTATGGCGTGCCCAGCCTCAAACCGGAGTCGGGCCGCAACGTCGAGGTCGGCCTGCGTTATGCGCACCAGGGCACGGCCTACGGGCTGGTGGCCTACCGCAACCTGGTGTCCGACCTGATCAACTACGTCCCCGGCTCCGGCCCCTGCGCCAACGGCATGGGCGAATACGCCGGCTGCTACGCCAACGTTGCGCGTGCCCGCTACAGCGGCGTGACCCTGAGCGCGGCGCGCCGCGTGGCCGGTGTACACCTCAGCGCCTCGCTCGACCTGCAAAGCCCGCGCGACCTCGACACCGGCTTGCAACTGGTGCGCCGCGCCAAGCGCCACGCCAGCCTGGCCGCCGATACCCGCGTGGGTGAGTGGCTGCTGGGCGCCGAGCTCAAGCTGTCGGGCGCCCGTTTCAACGACACCGCCAACACCCAGCGCCTGGGCGGCTATGGGCTGGTGAACCTGCACGCCAGCACACCGCTGGCGCCCGACTGGTCGCTGCTGCTGCGCATCGACAACCTGGGCGACAAGGACTACGCCACCGTGCGCGGCTACGCCACACCAGGGCGGACCCTATACGCCGGTCTGAAGTGGGCGCCGCGCTGATGAATGCGCCTGCCCCGCGCGCGCGTTTCGACCCGGCCATGCCGGGGCCACAACGCATCGTCTGCCTCACGGAAGAGACCACCGAGTGGCTCTACCTGCTGAGCCAGGAGGCGCGTATCGTGGGGATTTCGGGCTACACCGTGCGGCCACGCCGCGCGCGCGAAGAGAAGCCCAAGGTCAGCGCCTTCCTGAGCGCCAAGATCGACAAGATCCTGGCGCTGGAGCCCGATTGCGTGCTGGGTTTCTCAGACCTGCAGGCCGACATCGCCTCGGCGCTGGTCCGCCAGGGCGTGCAGGTCACGGTGTTCAACCAGCGCAGCGTGGACGAGATCTTCTCCGTGCTCTACCAGGTGGCCGCGATGGTGGGCCAGGCCGAACAAGGCCTGGCGCGGCTGGCGGCTATGCGCACCCGGCTGGATGAGATCGCCGCCGCGGCCGCCGCCTTGCCACGGCGCCCGCGCATCTTCTTCGAGGAATGGGACGAGCCCCACATCAGCGCCATCCGCTGGGTGTCGGAGCTGCTCACGCTGGCCGGGGGCGACGACTGTTTTCCCGAGCTGGCGCGGCAGCCGCTGGGCAAGGACCGTATCATTGCCGACGGCCAGACCATCGTGGCGCGCGCGCCCGACATCGTCATCGGCTCTTGGTGCGGCAAGAAATTCCGGCCCGAAAAAGTGGCGGCCCGTGCCGGCTGGCAGGACGTGCCCGCCGTGCGCGACGGCCAGCTGTTCGAGATCAAGTCGGCCGACATCCTGCAGCCCGGTCCGGCCGCGCTGACCGACGGCGTCGAGCAACTGCACCAGATCGTCATGCGCTGGAGCGGACAACATGGCTGACACCTGGCGCTGGCTGCGCTGGGCCGTGGGCGCCCTGGCCATGGCGGGGGCCGCGCAGGCCCAGGTCACGCTGACCGACGACCGGGGCGTGGCCGTGCGTTTCGAGCACGCGCCGCAACGCATCGTGAGCCTGCTGCCTTCGCTGACCGAAAGTGTGTGCGCGCTGGGCGAATGTGCGCGCCTGGTGGGCGTGGACCGCTACTCCAACTGGCCAGAACGCGTGAAGGCCTTGCCCCAGCTTGGCGGCGGGTTGGACCCCCAGGTCGAGTTGGTGCTGGCGCTGCGGCCGGACGTGGTGCTGGCGGCCCATTCCTCGCGTGCGGTCGCGCGCCTGGAAAACCTGGGCCTCAAGGTGCTGGCGCTCGAACCCCGGAACCACGCCGACGCCCGCCGCGTGTTCGACCAGCTCGGGCAGTTGCTGGGCGTGACCGATGCGCCGCGCCTGTGGCGGCAGATCGAGGCCGGCGTGGCCGCCGCCGCCCAATCGGTGGCGCCGGCGCTGCGGGGGCAGAAGGTGTATTTCGAGGTCAACCGGGGCCCCTACGCGGCCGGCCCGGCGTCCTTCATCGGCGAAACCCTCACGCGCCTGGGCATGGCCAACATCGTGCCCGCCGGCCTCGGGCCATTTCCCCAGATCAACCCCGAGCTGGTGGTGCAGGCCCGGCCCGACTTCATCCTGATCGGCGAGCGCGGGCCGCAGGCGCTGGAAGACCGCCCGGGCTGGCGCGCGCTGCCGGCCCTGCAGGCCCGGCGGCTGTGTCAGTTCACGCCCGAACAGGCCGATGTGCTGGTGCGCCCCGGCCCCCGCATGGACGAGGCCGCGCGCCTGATGGCGGAATGTTTCAATCGGGTCGGCGCGCGCCGGCCCGCCACGCGTCCATGAAGCCGGTGCGGCTGCCCTGGTTGGCCGGCGCATTGGTCGCCGCCAGCGTGGCGCTGGTGGCGCTGGGCAGCGGTGTCGGTAGCCAGGGGTGGTTGGCCCCCTGGCAGGCGCTGGCCCAGGCCTGGCACGACCCGGTGGTGGCCCAGATCGTGTGGGAGATCCGCTTGCCGCGCACCCTGGGGGCCTGGGCTGCCGGTGCCCTGCTGGGCCTGGCGGGCGCGGTGGCGCAAGGCCTGTTCCGCAATCCACTGGCCGACCCCTACCTGCTGGGCAGCGCCTCGGGCGCCGCGCTCGGCGTGGCCCTGATGCTGGCCTTGTCCGGCGCAGCCGCCGGCCTGTGGGGGGGCGCCGGCGTCTCGGTGTACGCCAGCCACTGGCTGGTGCGCCTGGGCCTGACCGGCGCCGCCTTCGTGGGCGCGGTGCTGGCCGTGTTGCTGACCCTGGCGCTGGCGCGTGGCGTGCAGCACACCCTGCGCCTGCTGCTGGCCGGCGTGGTGGTGGGCGTGGTGCTGGGTGCCCTGGGCGCCCTGGTGCTGCAGTTCGCGCCCGAGGCGCTGCTGGCCATGCAGTCCTTCATGCTGGGCAGCACCGCTTACGTGGGCTGGAGCGCCTGTGTGCTGATGCTTGGCGTGGGCGCGTTCTGCCTGCTGCTGTCCTGGGTGCTGGCGCGGGCGCTCGATGGCCTGGCGCTGGGCGAGGCCACCGCCCTGAGCCTGGGCCTGCCCCTGGGGCCGTTGCGCATGGCCCTGGTGGGCGCGATGGCGCTGGCCACCGGCACGGCGGTCGCCCAGACCGGCCTGATCGCCTTCGTCGGCCTCGCCGCGCCCCACCTGGTGCGCGCCACCACCTTGTGTTCCCACCGGGGGCTGATGCCGCTGGCCAGCCTGATGGGCGGGGTGCTGTTGTGCGCGGCCGACCTGGTGGCGCGCGGCGCCGTGGCACCGCAGGAATTGCCGGTGGGCGTGCTCACCGCCGTGCTGGGTGGTGGCTACCTGCTGTTGCGCATGCACCGGCGTGGCCCGATGGGGGAGCTGATATGAACAAGCCCCTGGCGCTGGCGTGTGTGGGCCTGGGCGCCCGCCTGGGCGACACCCCCGTGCTGCACGGCATCGATCTGGGCCTGGCGGCGGGCCGCTGGACCTGCGTGGTCGGCCCCAACGGCGCCGGCAAGTCGACCTTGCTGCGCTGCCTCGGTGGCCTGCTGCCGCCGGCCACGGGCGAGGTCCATCTGCTGCAACAACCCATGGCACGCTGGCCACGGCGCGAGCGGGCGCGGCAGCTGTCGTGGCTGGGCCAGAACCAGGCCGTGGCCGACGACCTGCGGGCCTGGGACGTGGTCATGCTGGGCCGGTTGCCGCACCAGGGCTGGCTGGCATCCCCCAGCGAGGCCGACCGGGCCGCCGTGCGCGAGGCCCTGATGGCCACCCAGGCCTGGGACTGGCGCGAGCGCCCCCTGGGCTCGCTCTCGGGCGGCGAACGCCAGCGGGTCCTGCTGGCCCGGGCGCTGGCCGTGCAGGCCCAGGTGCTGCTGATGGACGAACCCCTGGCCAACCTCGATCCACCGCATCAGGCCGACTGGCTGCGGCTGGTGCGTGGGCTGGTGGGGCAGGGCCGGACCGTGGTCAGCGTGTTGCACGAAGTGTCGCTGGCCCTGCTGGCCGACGAGCTGGTGGTCCTGCAAGGAGGCCGGGTGTTGCACCACGGCGCCTGTGCCGATCCGCTCACCCACCGCGCGCTGGAGTCGGTGTTCGAACACCGGCTCCGTGTTGTACCCATCGAAGACCAGTGGGTGGTGTTGCCCCGCCTGGCCCGCCAAGGACCCACCCCATGAACGCGACCTGTGTGATGGTGCTCGGCACCACCAGTGGTGCCGGCAAGAGCTGGCTGACCACCGCCCTGTGCCGCTGGTACGCCAACCGGGGGCTGAAAGTGGCCCCGTTCAAGGCCCAGAACATGAGCAACAACGCCAGGGTGGTCGGCCCGGGCCGCGAAATCGGCTCGGCCCAGTATTTCCAGGCCCTGGCCGCGCGCGCCGTGCCCGACGTGCGCATGAACCCTCTGCTGCTCAAGCCCGAGGCCGACACGCGCAGCCAGGTGGTCCTGCTGGGACAGGTCAACGAGGCGTTGTCGCGCGCGCCCTGGCGTGGCCGCAGTGCCAGTGTCTGGCCGGTCATTGCCCGCTCGCTGGACGAGCTGCGCGCCGAGAACGACGTGGTGGTGATCGAAGGCGCGGGGTCGCCGGCCGAGATCAACCTGCGCGACAGCGACGTGGTCAACATGCGCGTGGCCCAACACGCCCATGCCCGTTGCCTGCTGGTCAGCGACATCGACCGCGGCGGCGCCTTTGCCCACCTGTACGGCACCTGGGCCTTGCTGAGCGAGGCCGAGCGGGCGCTGATCCACGGCTTCGTGCTCAACAAGTTCCGTGGCGACGCCTCGCTGCTGTCGCCCGCGCCCGAGATGCTGCAGCAACTCACCGGCGTGCCCACCGTGGCCACCTTGCCCATGATTTGGCAGCACGGCCTGCCGGACGAGGACGGCATCGACGAAACGCTGGATGGCGGTGCCGCCGATGCGGTGCTGACGGTGGCGGTGGTGGCCTACCCGCGTGTGAGCAACCTGGACGAGTTCGAACCCCTGCGCCAGCACCCACGGGTGCGCCTGGTCTGGGCCCGCGAGGCGCCGTCGCTCAAGGGCGCCGATTGCGTGGTGCTGCCCGGCTCCAAACACACCAGCGCCGACCTCGCCTGGCTGCGTGCCCAGGGGCTGGACGCGGCCATCGCCCACCACGCGGGCCAGGGTGGGGCGGTGCTGGGCATCTGCGGCGGCCTGCAGATGCTGGGCGAGGCCCTGATCGATCCCCACGGCATCGACGGCAACGCGCCCGGCCTGGGCCTGCTGCCGCTGGTGACGCTGTTCGAGCCGGCCAAGACGCTGCAGCACACACAGGCGCGGTTCGGTGTGCTGGGCGGGGCCTGGTCCTGCTGGACGGGGCTGGCCGTGCAGGGCTACGAGATCCACCACGGGCAGACCCGGCCCCATGCGGCCATGGCCGCCGCCGGTGACCTGGCGAGCGAGGTGATGCCCGGCCTCAGTTGGCAGGGGCGCAACGGTCAGGTGCTGGGCACCTATCTGCACGGCTTGTTCGAGTCGCCCGGCCTGGTGGACGCGTGGGTGTCGGCCCGAAGCGGCGGCCAGACCGGGCCAGGGGCACCAAAAACAAACCCCCGAACACTGGACAGCGTGTTCGAGGGTCTGGCCGAATCGATAGACCGGCATTTCGCGCCCGGCGTGCTGGCGGCAATGGCCGTCTGAAGGCGCGGGAAACTTACTTGGCCGGAGCCGACGCCGGTGCCGTTGCTGCGGCGGGTGCGGCCGCGGGGGCAGCGGCTGGCGCTTCGGGAGCATGGGTGCTGCCAGCATCGTGTTTCTCACCGCTCATGTCGAGCTTGTCGCCTCCTTTCATGATGACGAACAGCGAAAGGGCGGCAAAAAGAACGAAGCCGATGACAATTTTCCACATACTGATAGCCTCCTGGGGCAGGTTGAAAAAAGGCCCGCCAGAGCGGGCCAGGTGTGAGGGTGCGAACGGGTGCTCAGTCCTCGGCGTAGATGTCCACGTCCTTGGTTTCCCGCACGAAGATCAGACCGATCACGAAGGTGACGGCGGCGATCACGATGGGGTACCACAGGCCATAGTACATATTGCCGTTCTGGGCCACCATGGCGAAACTGATCGACGGCAGCAGGCCACCGAACCAGCCGTTGCCGATGTGGTACGGCAGAGACATGGAGGTGTAGCGGATGCGGGTCGGGAACAGTTCCACCAGCATGGCCGCGATGGGGCCGTACACCATGGTCACGTAGATCACCAGCACCGTCAGAATGGCCACGATGGTCAGCTTGTCCAGCTTGGCCGGGTCGGCCTTGGCGGGGTAGCCGGCGGCGCGCAGGGCGTCGGTCACTTCCTTCTTGAAGGCGGCGATGCTCTTGGCGCTGGCTTCGTCGAACTTGCTGTTCACGACCACACCCACGGGTGCCGCGATTTCCTTGTCACCGATCTTGATGGTGGCGGGGCCGGCGGCGGCGGCCACGGCGTTGTCGTAGCTCACCGAGTTCTGGGCCAGGAAACGCTTGGCGATGTCGCAGGACTTGGTGAAGTCGATTTCGCGTGCCACCGGGTTGCCCTGGAACGAGCAGTCACCAGCGGCGGCGGTCACCGTGATCTTGTTCTTCACCTGGGCGGCGGCCAGGTCGGGGTTGGCCGCCTTGGTCAGCGCGCCGAACAGCGGGAAGTAGGTGAACACCGCCAGGGCCAGACCGGCCAGGATGATGGGCTTGCGGCCGATCTTGTCCGACAGGGTGCCGAAGATGACGAAGAAGGGCGTGCCGATCAGCAGCGAAACGGCGACCAGGATGTTGGCGGTGGCACTGTCAACCTTGAGCACGCTGGTCAGGAAGAACAGCGCGTAGAACTGGCCCGAATACCACACCACGGCCTGACCGGCGACCAGGCCGAACAGGGCCAGCAGCACGATCTTGAGGTTCTTCCATTGGCCGAAGGACTCGGTCAGCGGGGCCTTGGAGGTCTTGCCTTCTTCCTTCATCTTCTTGAAGGCGGGCGATTCGTTCATGCTCAGTCGGATCCAGACCGAAATGGCCAGCAGCGCGATCGACACGATGAAGGGAATGCGCCAGCCCCAGTCGCCGAAGGCCTCTTCACCGATCAGGGTGCGGGTGCCCAGGATCACGATCAGGCTCAGGAACAGGCCCAGCGTGGCCGTGGTCTGGATCCACGAGGTGTAGGCACCCCGCGCGCCCTGGGGCGCGTGTTCCGCCACGTAGGTGGCGGCGCCACCGTACTCACCACCCAGCGCCAGGCCTTGCAGCATGCGCAGGCCGACGAGCAGGATGGGAGCGGCCATGCCGATGCTGGCGTAGGACGGCAGGACACCCACGATGAAGGTCGACAGACCCATGATCAGGATGGTCACCAGGAAGGTGTACTTGCGACCGATCATGTCGCCCAGGCGCCCGAACACCAGCGCGCCGAAGGGGCGCACAATGAAGCCGGCGGCAAAGGCCAGCAGCGCGAAGATGAAGGCGGACGTCGGGTCCAGGCCGCCGAAGAACTGCTTGGCGATGATCGCGGCGAGCGACCCGTAGAGGTAGAAGTCGTACCATTCAAAAACGGTGCCGAGCGACGAAGCGAAGATCACTTTCTTCTCTTCACCGGTCATCGGGCGTGGGGCAGCATTGGTGGCCATGCGCGCGTCTCCTGTATTTATGGGGAACAGTTGCCGTTCGGTGTGAAACGGTGAAGAGAATTTAGGTGTCGGCACTGACCTCGTTCTGACGCCTGCCCAACAAAGCCTTTCACGAAACTGAATAGGGGCTGACAAAATCAGGTCAAACCCTGACAATTCATTTCACAATGCAAAGTTCTGTCATTTCTGCCTGTGTCGGGTCCCGCGCTTTCTTACGCCGACCCTGGCCCGGCGCCCGTGCTGCCGCTGTCTTGCTGGCCGGATGCTGGCTGGCGGCCGCACAGGCCCAGGTGGCCGACGGCCCGCCCGAATGGACCGATGAACCGCCCGCCTTGTCGCGCCTGCTGGAGCAGGCCTATGCGGCCCAGGTGGCCGGGTGGCTTCCCGAGGCCGCCAACCGCTACTGCCAGGCAGCGCGGCTGGGGCATGTGGACGCGCAGTACCGGCTGGGCCGCCTGTTCGCGAGCAGCCCGGATCCCGAACAGCAGCGCCAGGGCATTGCCTCGTTGGGCTTGGCCGCGCAGCGGGGGCACGCGGCCGCCATCGCGGTGCTGGAGCAACTCCGCAGCCAGTCGGCCAGCGGCATGTTGCCCCAGGGCGATCCGCCGCAATGCCAGCTCACCGGCGAAGCCGCCGCGCTGGCACTGGCACTGCCGCCACCGCCGGTGGAGCCCGAGGCCGTGCCTTACGAGGTGGTGGAGCGTTATGTGCTGGCCCTGCCCGACAACAAGCGCCGCCATGCGCGCCTGATCCAGCTGCTGGCACCGCGTTTTTCGGTCGATCCACGTTTTGCGCTGGCCATCGCCCGCGCCGAATCCAACTTCGACGCCGAAGCCGTGTCGCCCAAGAACGCGCAGGGCCTGATGCAACTCATCCCCGACACCGCCGAACGCTTTGGCGTGCGCAACATCCGCGACCCCGAGCAGAACGTGCGCGGCGGCCTGGCCTACCTCAAGTGGCTGCTGGCGCGTTTCGATGGCGACGTGGAGCTGGCATCGGCCGCCTACAACGCGGGCGAAAAAGCGGTCGAGCGCCACGGTGGCATACCGCCCTACCTGGAGACCCAGGACTACGTGAAGCGCATCCTGCGTTTCTACCGCTCGCGCGTGCACATGGCGCCGGCCGCGCGCTGAACGGGGTCAGAACATGTTGACGATCCACAAGAGGTCCCTTGTAGATCGTCGACACGTTCCTAGGCGGACAGGCGCTCGAACGGCAGCGCCTGCTTGACCAGCAGCACGGTGCAGGGCGCCTCCATCGCCACCCGTATCGGTACCGTCGCCACGAAGCGCTGCAGCTGCAGGCCGTGGGTGGCCGCGCCCATGACGATCATGCTGACGTGGTTGCCTTCGGCGTAGCGCAGCAGGGCCTGGGCGACGTCGCTGGCCTCCAGCACGTGGTAGGAGGTCTGGTGGTCACTGAGGTCCAGCGGCTGCGCCCATTGCCGCAGCATGGCCAGGTAGCGCCGGTGCAGCGTGGTTTCGCTTTTGTCGCTGTGGGTGCTGCTGGCCTCGCCTGCGCCCAGCACCGTGACACAGGCCAGGCGCGCGCCGGGGCGTATGCCCAGCGAGCGGCCCACGGCCTCGCGCAGCGCGTACAGGGTGGCGTCGGAGACGTCCTGGTGCGGCACGGCCACCATCACGATGGGTACCGACTCGGCCTGGTGCTCGGGCAGGGCGCTGGGCCGGTAGTGCATGCCCGCCGCGCGCCACCAGCGCCGCAGGTGCTCGCGCCACGGGGTGCCGGTGGTCTTGCGCCCGCGCTCGGTGATCTTCACCTGGTCCGGGTGGCTGAGGTCGAAGGCCAGGTGGGCCGCCGACGGGTAGCGGCGCGCGGCCTCGGGTTCCAGGCAACGCAGGATGATTTCCTGCAGCCATTCGGGCAGGCCGGGCTGGCGCTGCCGGGGCGGCACCGGGTCCATCCACAGGCGCTGGCGCAGGCCGCCCCGGGTGGACGGCGTGCCAAACGGCAGCTCGCCGGTGGCCAGCTCGTAGAGGATGACGCCCAGCGCGAACACATCGCTGCGGGCGTCGCCACGCACGCCCACGATCTGCTCGGGGGCGATCCACGCCGGCGAACCCACGGCCAGACGCAGCTCCTCGGCCAGCAGGTCGGGCTGGTGCGCGTGGCAGGACAGGCCGAAATCCAGCAGCACCGCCGTGTCATCGGGCTTGATCAGGACGTTGGCGGGCTTGAGATCCAGGTGGCAGACGTTCTGCTTGTGCAGGCTGTGCACCGCCCGCGCGGTGGCCGCGCCCAGCCGCGCCAGTGTGGCCACGTCGGGCAGCGCGTCGCCGTCCAGCCACGACTGCAGCGTGCGCCCGGGCACGTACTCCATCACCAGGTAGGGCAGGGTGGCGAGGTCGCCCGCGGCCACGAAGCGCGGCACGTGGGAGCCGTGCAGCAGCTGCATGATCTGGTGCTCGACCTCGAAGCTCACGATGGTCTCGGCGCCATCTCCCTGTGTCATGCGAGGCACCTTCATCACCAGTGGAAAACCGGGGTCGCTGGCGCCGGGGTTGGCGTAGCTCACGCGGTAGATCTGGGCCATGCCGCCCGAATGCACGCGCTCCCCGATCAGGAAGCCATCGATCTCTTGTCCCGGTTCCAGCAGCTTCAACGTCCGTTCTCCAATCGTTGTGCGAGTTGTTCGGCCAGTATGGCCGGCAGGCTTGAGTGACGCAGCGCCTGGGCAGCGGCGTGGTGGTCGTAGGCCACGCGATGGAAGGTGAGCACCGCGGCCCGGCTGTCGAACAAGGCGTACATGGCGCGTGGGTCGCCGTCGCGCGGCTGACCCACCGAGCCCACGGTGGCCAGCCAGCGGCGGTGCCGTGGCGTGGGCACGGGCACGCCGGGGCGCGGATCGAAGCGCATCAGCTGCTGACCGGCTCCCCGGTAGAACAGGCGCTGGTGGTGAACATGGCCACCGAACACATGGGTCACGTCGCCGTGAAGCTGTTGGGCGGCGTCCAGACTGGTGCTGGCGCTGCGTTCGTCCTCGACGTAACGCCAGCGCTCGGGCTGCTGCGCACTGGCGTGCACCAGCAGCAACTGCGGGCCGTGCCAGGTCAGGGGCAGGCCCGCCAGGTAGCGGCGCTGGGCATCGGACAGCTGGGCCGCGGTCCAGGCCGCCGTGGCGTTGCCGTGGGTGGCTGTGTCGGCCGGTGGCGACACCGCCATTTCATCGTGGTTGCCCTGGAGCACCACCGCCCCCTCGGCGGCCAGGCGCTGCACCAGGTCCATCACCTCGGCCGGCTGGGGCCCATAGCCGACCAGGTCGCCCAGCAGGGCCACCCGCTCGGCGCCCTGGGCGCGTGCGTGGGCCAGGCAGGCCTCGACGGCTTGCAGGTTGGCGTGCAGGTCCGACAGCAGCGCCAGTTTCATGCTCTGTCCCCTCGTCGTGGTGTTGCGCACATGGTGCGCGCGCAAGCTGATGTGGAGCTTGCGGCAAGGCCGGGTGCGCTGCCTTGACCCAGGTCAGCGCTGACGCAGGGTGTCCGAGGGCGCGCAGCCAAAGCGCGCCTTGTAGTAAGCGGCAAAACGGCCCATGTGGACAAAGCCCTGCTGCAGGGCGGCGTCGGTCACGCGCAACGGGCGGCCGTCGCGGGCCGCGCTCACCAGCGCCTGGTGCACCCGGTCGAGCTGCACCGTGCGGGCATAGCCCAGCGGGGATTGGTCGTAGCGGCGCCGGAACGCCACCTCCAGCGTGCGCGGGCTCACGCAGGCGGCTGCCGCGACGTCTGCCAGCGTCAGGCCTTCGTGGGCGTGGTCGTGGATGTAGGCGCGCGCGCGCTGCAGGCAGAGTTCGTGGCGGCCGGCGGGCACCTCGTTGCGGTGCTCGGCGTGGGCGGCGCCCAGCGAGGGCAGGCCGGCCAGCAGAAAGGCCTCCATGGCGGCCTGGGCGCTGGGCTGTCCCATCCAGTAGGAACCATGCAGGTGAAGGTTGTGGGTCAGGTCCAGCACGGCCTGCCACCAGGCGGCCACGGCCGGGTCGCGGCGCGAGAGGGTCAGCGCGCCATAGCCGTTGCCGGCGCGCATGGACGACTCGATCAACCGGCCGTCCACGGCGTGGCTGGGCACCTGCACCAGCAGCATGGTGCAGTCCTGGCTCCAGTGCATGCGGGTGGGTGCGCGCGGGTGCAGCACACCCATCACCTGGGTGTCGATCTCGGCCTCGTGCCGGCCACAGGCCATGCGGGCCCCGCCCTGCAGCGGCATCTGCAGCATGTAGAAATTGCCGCGTTCGCCTGGATCGATCTCGACCTCGGCGCCGTAGCTCAGCACATTGATGCGCAGCTGGCGCAGCGCCACCTGGTTGTGGCAGACCTCCAGCGCCTGGCCACCGCCACACACCGCCAGGCGGTGGGGCGAAAACGCCTGTCCGACCCGTTCGCGCGCCTCGTCGGCCGAGCGCGAGCGGAAGAGGGGGAAGCCATCGAGCAGTTGTCCGGGGGCGTGTGGCATGGGAGAAATCCTTGGCAGGGTCGATGCTAACTGATTGAGGCTTAAACATTCACAGGACAAACCCGCGCCTGTCGGACGCGCCGCGCGCCGGTCCAAGTCTGCGCTTTTCGGACAGCGACGGGCGAAAACCGGATTGCCTCGACCCCTGGGGCGCCCGACACTCAGACCAAGCCCTGCGGTGGCCATCGGGTCATGCAAGTCGCGTTCCAGGCGCGCCGTGGTGGCCTGTGTGTCATTCATCCCATGAACGAGAGTCCTTGCCCATGAAACCGACTTTTGCCCGCCTTACCCGCCGTTCGCTGCTTCTGTTGGCCCCGCTGGCCGTGGGGCTGCTGGGTGGCAACGCCCAGGCCCAGACGGCGGCGAACGCCCCCTGGCCGACCAAGCCAGTGCGCCTGGTGGTGGCTTTCCCCGCCGGCGGCCTGGCCGACGTGATGGCCCGCATGCTGCAGCCCCAGCTGTCCGAGGCCCTGGGCCAGCCGGTGATCATCGACAACAGGGGCGGCGCCAGCGGCAACGTGGCCGGTGCCGAGGTCGCGCGCAACGGCGGCGACGGCCACACCTTCATGGTCAACGTCACCACCATCGAGTCGGTCAACCCGCTGATGTTCGACCGCATGCCCTTCGACCCGGCCAAGGACCTGCAGCACGTGGCCCTGCTGGCCAACACCCAGCTGTTCCTGATCACCCGGCCCAACATGCCGGTCAACGACGTCAAGGAGTTTGTGGCCTACGTCAAGGCCAACCCGGGCAAGCTCAGCTACGGCTCGGCTGGCAACGGCACCACGCCCCACATCGCGGGCGAGCTGTTCAAGCAGCTCAACAACGCTTTCGCCACCCACATTCCCTACCGGGGTGCGGCGCCAGCGATCCAGGACGTGATGGCCGGCCAGATCGACTACGCCTTCGCACCTGGCACCGTGTTCCAGAGCGTGCGCGCCGGCAAGCTCAAGCTGCTGGGCGTGGCCAGCGCCCACCGCACGCAGAACTTCGCCAGCGCCCCGACCATGGAAGAGGCCGGCGCCGGCAAGGTCTACGCCGACACCCCGTTTGCCGTCTACGCCCCCGCCGCCATGCCCGCCGCCCACGTGGCCCGCATGAACCGCGAGATCAACAAGCTGCTGGCGCTGCCGGCCATCAAGGCCCGCTTCGCCGAGGTGGGCGCCGATGCCGTGGCCCTGACGCCGGCCGAGGTCAAGGCGCTGGTGCAGGCCGAGATCGCGATCTTCGGCCCGGTGGTCAAGACGCGCGGAATAAAAGTGGACTGACCCCCCGCGCCGCTGCGCATCACCCCCCAAGGGGGGCGGCACCTGCCGTCCGGCTGAGCGGGCCCGGCGGTGCCCCCCGGGAAGAGGTGCGCCTGTTGGGTGGCGCCCGTGCTTCGGCGCAATTGAAGACTTAAGGACAAGACTATGGCTGAACGATCGTTTGCCGCCGAGGTGCAGCAGCTGACCGTGCCCGAGGGCACGGAATTCCGGGGCGAGGGCATCCTGGCCGTGACCAAGGCGCTGCTGGAATGTGGCGTGGGTTATGTGGCCGGCTACCAGGGCTCGCCGATCTCGCACCTGATGGATGTGCTGGCCGATGCCCAGCCCATCCTCGAAGACCTGGGCGTGCATTTCGAGCCCAGCGCCAGCGAGGCCACGGCCGCCGCCACGCTGTCGGCCTCGGTGATGTACCCGATACGCGGCGCGGTCACCTGGAAGTCCACCGTGGGCACCAACGTCGCCTCCGACGCGCTGGCCAACCTGGCCTCGGGCGGGGTCACCGGCGGCGCCGTCATCATCATCGGCGAGGACTACGGCGAAGGCTCTTCCATCATGCAGGAGCGCAGCCACGCCTTCGCCATGAAGTCGCAGATCTGGCTGCTCGACCCCCGGCCCAACCTGCCGGCCATCACCCAGGCCGTGCACGACGCCTTCGAGCTGTCCGAGGCCAGCCGCACGCCGGTGATGCTGCAGTTGCGCGTGCGCAGCTGCCACGTGCACGGCAGCTTCATCACCCGGCCCAACAAGCGGCCCGATTTCTCGCTCAAGCAGGCGCTGGAGAACCCGCAACGCGACACCAGCCGCATCGTGCTGCCTCCGGCCGCCTACCTGCACGAACACGAAAAGATCATGGACCGCTGGCCGGCGGCGGTGAAGTTCATCGAGGAGCGGCAGCTCAACGAGTTCTTCGCCGGCGACCTCACCGACATCGGCATCGTCATGCTGGGCGGGCACTACAACAACGTGCAGCGCGCGCTGCTGGCGCACGACATGGCCGACCTGTTCGGCAACACCCGCATCCCGCAGTACGTGATGAACGTGGCCTACCCGGTCATCGACTCGGAGGTGCTGCGCTTCTGCGAAGGCAAGAAGGCGGTGCTGGTGATCGAGGAAGGCCAGCCCGAGTACCACGAGCAGAACCTGCACACCATCCTGGGACGCGCGGGCGTGCGCACCGTCATCCACGGCAAGGACATGCTGCCGCGCGCCGGCGAATACACCGTCACCGAACTCAAGAAAGGCCTGGCCCGTTTCCTGGAGCGCTACCACCCGGCGGCCCTGGCCAAGCCGGTGGCGGTGGCCATGCCCCGCCCGGTGGCCCCGAAAGCCGTGCCCCAGGCCGATGGCCGGCTGCAGATTCCCTTCACCTCGGCGCTGGCCGCCGCGTCGGCGGCCGCGCCGGCGCAGGTGGGCGTCACCTCGCTGGCCTCCGTGGTGCCTGGCCGGCCCTCCGGTTTCTGCGTCGGCTGCCCCGAGCGGCCCATCTTCTCGGCCCTGACCCTGGCGCAGGACGACCTCGGCACCCACCACATCGCGGGCGACATCGGCTGCCACCTGTTCGCCGCGCTGCCGCCCTTCAACCTGGGCGCCACCACCATGGGCTATGGCCTGGGTGTGTCCAGCGCGGCCGCGTTCAACGTGGAGGGCAGCAAACGCTCGATCGCCATCATGGGCGACGGTGGTTTTTGGCACAACGGCCTGAGCAGCGGCATCGGCAACGCGGTCTTCAACCAGTCCGACGGCGTGATCGTGATCGTGGACAACAACTATTCCGCCGCCACCGGCGGGCAGGACATCCTGTCCTCGCGCGCCGAGAACCCGCACCGCAGCACCTTCCACCCGATCGAGGCGGCGGTGCGAGGCATCGGCGTGCAGTGGGTGCGCACGGTGGACCACACCTACGACGTCAAGCGCATGCTGGCCACCCTCAAGGAGGCCATGACCACCGACCACAAGGGTCCCAAGGTGGTGATCGCGCAGAGCGAGTGCATGCTCAACAAGCAGCGCCGCGTCAAGCCGCAGGTGGCCGCCGCCGTCAAGCGAGGCGAACGCACGCTGAAGGAGAAGTTTGGCGTCGACGCCAACGTCTGCAGCGGCGACCACGCCTGCATGCGGGTCTCGGGCTGCCCCTCGCTCACGCTCAAGCCCAGCGGCGATCCGCTCAAGCCCGATCCGGTGGCCCATGTGGACGACGGCTGCGTGGCCTGCGGCCACTGCGGCGAAGTGGCCGACGCCGCCGTCCTGTGCCCCTCGTTCTACCGCACCGAGTGGGTGCGCAACGCCGGCGCCTGGGAGCGCCGCGTGCACGCCCTGCGCCGCCGCGTCGTCGGCTGGTTCCAGGCCCGCCAGCAGCGCGCCCTGGCCGAACGTGCCCTCTACTGAGGAACCTACCATGACCCACCCCATCCGCACCCTCGGCGCCGACCCGCGCCGCCCCATCACCATCGCCGTGCTCGCCATGGGCGGGCAGGGCGGCGGCGTGCTGGTCGACTGGATCGTCGACCTGGCCGAACACAACGGCTACCTGGCCCAGTCCACCTCGGTGCCCGGCGTGGCCCAGCGCACCGGCGCCACCATCTACTACATCGAACTCTTCTCGCAGGCCCATGTGTCGGCCAAAGGCCAGGCACCGGTGCTGGCACTGATGCCGGTGCCGGGCGAGGTCGACCTGGTCATCACCTCCGAACTGATGGAGGCCGGCCGCGCCATGGTCCGTGGCCTGGTCACGCCCGACCGCACCACGTTGATCACCTCCAGCCACCGCGACTACGCCACGGTGGAAAAGGTCGTGCCCGGCAACGGCGTGGCCGACGCCCAGGCGGTGTTCGAGGCCGCGCAGCAGCACGCGCGCCGTTTCCTGCACGACGACATGCTGTTGCTGTCGCGCCAGTCGGGCAGTGTGATCTCGGCTGTGTTGTTCGGCGCCCTGGCCGGCTGCGGCGAGCTGCCTTTTGACGACGCCATGTTCGAGGCCACGGTGCGGCGAGCGGGCGTCGGTGTGGATGCCAGCCTGCGCGCCTTCAAGGCCGGTGCCCGGTCGGTGCGCGAACCGGTGCGTGCTGAAGCCCCGCCGGCCGACCCCATGGTCACGGCCCCGCCACCGCTGCCCGCGCGCGCGGCCAGCGCGGCGGTGGAGCCGCTGCGCGCGCGCATCGAACGAGACTTCCCCAAGGAGGCCCACGCCATGCTGGGCGCCGGCCTGCAGCGTGTGATCGAGTTCCAGGACCTCGCCTACGGCAGCGAATACCTCGACCACATGGCGGCCCTCCATACCCGCGCCGTGGCCTGCGGCGACGCCACGCGCGGTTTTGCCGCGACGGTGGAGGCGGCGCGCTGGGTGGCGGTGGCCATGGCCTACGACGACGTCATCCGGGTGGCCGACCTCAAGACCCGGACCGAGCGTTTCGAGCGTGTGCGTGAGGAGGTGGGTGCGCCCGCCGGCGAGGTGGTGGGCACCACCGAGTACTTCCACCCGCGCCTCGAGGAAATCTACGGCCTGATGCCGGCCGGCCTGGTGAAATGGATCGACAGCTCCGCGCTGCTGCGTGGCCAGCTGTTGCGGCGCATCGGCAACGGCAAGCGCATCCGCACCCACACCGTGCGCGGCCAGCTGATGCTGCAAGTCCTGGCCGGTCTGCGCCGCTGGCGCCGCCGCAGCACGCGCCACGCCACCGAGCAGGCGCACATGGCGGGCTGGCTGGCCGAGGTCCACCGCCTGATGGCGCTGGACCCGGCCCTGGCCCTGGAGCTGATCCGCTGTCGGCGCCTGGTCAAGGGCTACAGCGACACCCACGCCCGGGGCAGCAGCAAGTTCGACCGCCTGCTGCGCGCCGCCGCGCTGCTGCAGGGGCGCCCGGCGGCGGCCGACGACCTCGCGGCCCTGCGTTTTGCCGCGCTGGCCGATCCGCAGGGCTCGCAGCTGGCGCAGCGCTGGGCGCTGCTCGGCCTGCCCGACGTGTCGCCGGAAGGTTCAGCGGCCTGAAACAAGCGCCAGGTAGGCCTGGCGCGTGCCGGCCGAGACACTCGCCAGCACCTGGGCGTGGCTGGTCTTGTGGCGCGCCAGCAGGCGCGCCGAGGCCACCATCTTGGATTTGCAGTACCAGTGGCAGCTGTGCTGGAACAGCAGCAGCTCGGCCGACAGCGTGAAGGCGCGGTCGCGCACCGACAGCCCGTCCTGCTGGCGCACCGCCGCCACGCCACGGGCGTGGATGGCCAGCAGTTCGCGCAGGTCGAAACAGGCTTGTGGCAGCCATTGCTCGACAAAGGGCAGGGCCAGTGGCAGGCGGCTGACGCGGGCGTGCTCGGGCGGCATCTGTGCCACCGACGCCGACAGGCGGCCCAGCTGGATGTCGATCTCGGCCTCTGCCGTTTCAAGCACCGCCCAGACCTGGCGCTGCCGTTCGGGGTCGGTTTCACCGAGCGCGCGCAGGTAGCCGTCCATCAGGGTGCCCATCAGCGGTTCGATGCGCAGCGGGCTCAGGTGCTGCGCCAGCAGGGCGATGCGCCGCCGCTGGGCGACACCGTTGAACAGGCGAAGCGCCACCACCAACACGACAAGCAGGAACAGGGTATCCACGGAACAAGATTCTCAGGTTGAAGGTGGTCAGGCCGCGCCGGGCGGGCTGGCCAGGAGCACACGGTTGCGGCCCTGGCGCTTGGCCTCGTAGAGCGCGGCGTCGGCGCGGGCCAGCAGGCTGTCGAGCGTGAGTTCCTGGGGCAGGAACTCTGCGACACCAAAACTGGCGCTGAAGTTCAGCGGCTGGCCACGCACATGGATCTGGGTCGCCACCGCCGAGGCGCGCATCCGTTCGGCCACGCGCATGGCCTGCTCGACGCCGCTGTCGGGCAGCAGCACGGCGAATTCCTCGCCACCGATGCGCCCGACCACGTCGCATTCGCGCAGCTCGCGCATCAGCAACTGCGCGAAATGCAGCAGCACCGCATCGCCCGCTGCATGGCCGTGGGTGTCGTTGATGGCCTTGAAGTGGTCGATGTCGATCATGATCAGCGACAGCGCATGCGGGTAGCGCATGCAGCGCTGGATTTCGCTTTCGGCCTGCTCGGTGAAACCGCGCCGGCCCAGCACCTGGGTCAGCGAATCGAAACGGGCGGCCTGCTCGGCGGCGTCCTTCTGCTGGCGCAGCTCGCCGGTGGCCAGGTCGATCTGGCGCCGCAGCTCCTGCTGGTTCATGGCCACCTGTGCGGCCATCTCGTTGACGCCCTGCGCCAGCTCGGCCAGGGCGCCGCAGCGCGCGGGTTCGGTGCGCGCGCTCAGCAGGCCGTTGCCGATGGACTCGACCACCTGGCTGATGTGGCCGATGGGCCGCGTCACCCGGCTGGCGATGATGGTGGAGAGCAGACCCGCGAGCAGCATGGCGCCGCCGGTGGCCAGCACGGTCCAGGCCAGCAGTTCGCTCCGGCGCTGCTCCAGGCTGTCCAGGCTCAGCTGGACCAGGGCGTAGCCACGCACCCCGCCATCGGGGTTGCGGGGCGCGGCACCGTTGGTCTCGATGAACAGGTCCACGCGCGCGGTGCCGGAGGCGATGGGCACCAGCACCGTGAGCTGGCGGTCCAGCCGCACGTGTTCCTGCTGGTCAAACGGCAGCGGCGGGCCTTCGGGGCTGCCGGCGGCGGCCAGCTGGCGGCCCCTGGCGTCGTACACAGCCACCGCGCGCAGCTGGGCGTCGCCCTTGCGGCTGGCCTCCACCAGGCGCGACAGGGTTTCGGTGTCGTTGGCGAACAGCGGGAACTCCGCCGCCCCGGCCAGTTGCAGCGCGGCCACCCGCGCGCGCTCCTGCCAGGCCTCGGTGAGGTCGTCCGAATAGCGGCTCAGAAAGACCCCGAGCAGCGCGGCGGCGGCCAGCAGCGCGGGCAGCGCCGCGGCCAGCCAGAGCCGGGTGCGGATGGCGGTGCGGTGCCGTTTCATGGCCGGGTCTCCTGGCGGCGCAAGGCCTGGGTCAGGGCCGCCGGGTCGGGCAGCGACAGGCCCAGCGAGCGGGCCACCTGTTCGTTGACGTCGACCGTCCACAAGGTGGACGCGGCCGGTGGTGGCAGGCCGCGGCGCTCATTCAGCAGGCGGCGCGCCACGGCGGCCAGCTGGCGACCGGCCTGCGCCGGTTCGGTGTGCAGGGCCAGGGTGGCGCCGGCCCGCACATGGGTGGCGGCGTAACCCAGCACCGGCACCCGCTGGCGGTAAGCGGCGATCAGCACGTTGTTGAGGTTGCCCGGCTGGTAGACCGCGCTGTCGGGCAGCAGCAACAGGGCATCGGCGTCGCCGAGCACCTGGCTCAGGGCCGGGAACAGCTCGACGGCGGGCAGCTCGGCTTCGATCAGCTGCAGGCCCCGCTCGGTGGCGGCGCGCTGCAGCGTGGCCCGCCAGGCGCGCGAGGTGGGGCCCCACAACACGGCGAGGCGGCGGCGGTCCGGCAGGGCCAGACGCAGCAGATCGAGGTGGCGCTCCACGGCCGGGTCCAGCCAGACCGCGGTGACCGGCGGGCTGGCGCGCAGCGGCAGCACCTCGAAACTCGCGCGCGGCAGCAGGCCGGCGGCCACCGGCACCTGGGCGAGGGCGCTGTCGTTGGTCGCGCGCTCCAATGCCACCCGCAGCGCGCTGCTGCCCAGGGTGAGCACCAGGGCCGGGGCCGGCTCGCGTCCGGGGGCGGGCAGGGCGGTGGTGGCGAAGCTGCGCAGGACGACACCCGGCAGGGCTTCGCGCACGGCCGCCAGGGCTTCGGCGTAGGCGGCGCTCTGGTCGGCGGCGATCAGCCACACCACCGGGTCGGCGGCGCTGGCCAGCGCACCGGCCCCCAGCAGGGCAGCCGCGAGCCCGCCGTGCAGCACGCGGCGGCGGCGCGGGCGGTGTGGGGCGTCAGAGGTCAACGTGCAGGCTGGCGTAGGCCTGGCGCCGCGATTGCGGGCTGGCGAAACGCGACTGGAACAGGGTTTGTGCGCCGTTGAGGTTGCGCACCGTGAAGGCGACACGGGCCGCGTTGGGGCCGAAACGCAAGGGGTAGGACAGGTGCAGGTCGAGTTGCCGCAGGCGCTTGGGCATCTCGCCCACGCCCGACCAGCTCATCGGACCGCGCTCCGTCCACAGCAGGCCCAGCCGCAGGTGCCGCGGCCATTGGTGGAACACCGCCAGCGTCGTCGCGCGCGTGGGTGTGCTGCCAGCGCCGCTGTCGCCGGGCCAGCTCAGGCTGGCGAAGGCCTGGTTGAGCCAGACGTCGGTCTGGGGCACCGGCGACCAGCGCCACTGGTATTCCACGCCCGATATGCGAGGGCCGGGCGTGTTGACGTAGTCGGTGACCAGGGTGCCGGTGTAGGGCAGGGGCGCGGGCAGGTTGTACTCGCGGCTGGCGATGTAGCCATCCATCTTTTCGCGGAACACGCGCACGTCCAGCGTGGCGCGCAGCGCGCGCAGGTTGCCGAAGTAGCCGAGCTCGTGGCTCAGCAGGCGTTCGGGGCGCACCTGGCCGGTGGCGGCGAAGGTGCGGCCCAGGGTCAGCCCGTCCAGGTCGTAACGCACGTCCCCGGCCAGTTCGAACAGCGAGGGCGTGCGCACCGATTTGTTGACGCCCGCGCGCAGGGTGTGGTCGGGCGCGGCCTGGTAATTCAACATCACCCGTGGCGTGGCGAAGGCGCCGGTCCAGCTGTGGTGGCCGACGAACAGGCCGCCATTGAGGGTCCAGTCCGGCGCCAGCCGCCATTCGAGGTTGCCGAACAGGCGCGATTCGGTGAAGGACAGGGCGTCGGCCCGGTAGAACAGGGGCAGCGATTGCGCCTCTTCCTGGCGCACGCCGGCCCCCCAGACCAGGCGCAGGCCGGGGCGCAGCTGTGTCTGGTGCTGCAGCTCCAGGTCCATGCGGCGGCCGACGCCGCTGAAGTCGACGGTGATGCCGGGCACCGGCAGGTAGGCGTAGCTGTCGCGCAGGGATTCGCGGGTCAGGCTCATGGACAGCTTGAGCTGCTCGGTGTCCGAGAGCTGGCGCCGCCACTGGCCGTTGAGGTACCAGTCGTGCCAGCTCAGGGTGCGCGCCGGGTTGCCGACGTCGCCGGCGTAGCCATCGCCGGCATCGAGCTGGCTCAGCCCGGCCTCGAACTGCAGTTCGCTGCGGGCGTCGGTGCGCAGGTCGGCGCGAAAGCGGAGCTGGTCCAGGTCGCGGCTGTCGAACAGGCTGCGCAGGCCGTTGTCGCGGCGCTGCACGGCGCTGAGGCGGTAGCTCAGGGTGCCGTCGCCGCGCCCCAGGCTGACGCGGGCGTCGCGCACGCCACCGCCGCCCACGCGCAGCGAGGCTTCGCCACCCAGGGTGTCGGCCGAATGGCGGGTGACGATGTTGATGACGCCGAACATGGCGTTGGCGCCATAGGCGGCGGAGTTGGCGCCGCGCAGCACCTCGACCCGCTCCACATCCTGCGGATCCACCGACATCAGGCCACGCGCGGTGCCGCCGAAGTAGTAGGACGAGTAGGCCGGCCGGCCGTCGATCAGCACCAGGTTGCGCACGCCGAATTCGTCCAGCGGCGCGTGGTACACGGCAATGGGGTTGGCGCCGTTGTAGCCGCTGACGAAGTAGCCTGGCACCAGGCGCAGCAGCTCGGCCATGTCGCGCACCTGCAGGTCCTGGATGGTCTTGCGGTCGATCACGGTGACGGCGCCCGGCGTCTCGCTGATCGGCTGCGCCAGGCGGCTGACCGTCAGCACCACCGGCAGGACCTCGAAGTAGTCGCGCTCGGAGATCGCCAGCTCATCGGCCAGGGCGCCCGTGGCCAGGGCCAGCAAGCACAGGCCGGGCAGCACCTGGCCCGGCCGCATGCCCGGCACCGCGGCAGCCGCAGGGCGTTGGAAGGATCGTGGAGCCTGGGCAGCGGGGGGCATGTGGGTGGTGTGGGTCAATCGTCAACAGATGATAACTGTGCGCATGCCACCCATCGCCCACCGGGGGGTGCCCTCCAAACCGTCTCAGGCTTCCAAAGCCTGCAGCGCCTCGCCCAGTTCCAGCCAGCGCTCCTCGCGCTCGGCCAGCTCGGTGTCGATGGCCTTGAGGCGTTTGCCGATCTCGGCCATCTCGGCCGGTGGCAGGCTGGCCAGCAGGCGTTCATTGAGTTGGGCCTGCTCGGCGTTGAGCGCTTCCAGGCGTTTTTCCACCTCGGCGAGTTCGCGCTTGAGGGGGCGCATCTTCTCGTTGGTTTCCTGGCGGCGCTGGGCGTCGGCGCGGCGTTGCTCGGCGCCACCCAGCCGGGGCGCCTCGGGCGCCGGCTTGGCCTTGGCCGCCGCCAGGGCCGACGCCGCCGCGGCCTGTTCTTCCCTGGCCGCCGCCTGGGCCTTGTTCTGCGCCTGTTCGCGCAGGCGTTTGGATTCGTCCAGCAGGTAGCGCTGGTAGTCGTCCAGATCGCCGTCGAAGGGCTCCACGCCACCGCGCGAGACCAGCCAGAACTCGTCGCACACGGCGCGCAGCAGGGCGCGGTCGTGGCTGACCAGCATGACGGTGCCTTCGAACTCGTTGAGCGCCACGCTCAAGGCCTCGCGCGTGGCGAGGTCGAGGTGGTTGGTGGGTTCGTCGAGCAGCAGCAGGTTGGGGCGCTGCCAGACGATCATGCACAGCACCAGGCGGGCTTTTTCGCCGCCGCTCATGCTGCCCACGGCCTGCTTGACCATGTCGCCGGTGAAGTTGAAGTTGCCCAGGAAGTTGCGCAGTTCCTGTTCACGCGCCTGCGGCGACACCTCCTTGGCCAGGCGGACCATGTGCTCCAGCGGGTTGTCCTGCGGGCGCAGCACGTCCAGTTCCTGCTGGGCGAAGTAGCCGATGTTCAGGCCTTTGCCTTCGGTGATCTGTCCGTCCACCGCCTGCAGCGCGCGCGCCACCGTCTTGACCAGGGTGGACTTGCCCTGGCCATTGGCGCCCAGGATGCCGATGCGCTGGCCGGCCATGACCGATTTGCTGATGCCGTGCACGATGACGGTGGGATCGCCGCCCTCGGTCTCGCTTGGGTAGCCCACGCTCACCGACTCCAGCGACAGCATGGGATTGGGCAGGTTGAGCGGCTCGCGGAACTCGAACTCGAAGTCGGCCTCGGCCAGCACCGGACCCAGCTTTTCCATGCGCTCCAGCGCCTTGACCCGGCTCTGTGCCTGTTTGGCCTTGCTGGCCTTGGCCTTGAAGCGGTCGATGAACTTCTGCAGGTGGGCGATTTTTTCCTGCTGCTTGGCGTAGCTGGTCTGCTGCAGCGCCAGTTGCTCGGCCCGCATGTCCTCGAAGCGGCTGTAGTTGCCGCCGTAGCGGTTGAGCTTGGCGTGTTCGATGTGCAGGGTGACCGTGGTGACCGCGTCGAGGAATTCGCGGTCGTGGCTGATGACCAGCAGCGTGCCTTCGTAGCGGCGCAGCCAGGCCTCCAGCCAGACCAGGGCGTCCAAGTCCAGGTGGTTGGTGGGTTCGTCGAGCAGCAGCAGGTCGCTGGGGCACATCAGCGCGCGGGCCAGCTGTAGGCGCATGCGCCAGCCGCCCGAAAAGCTGTTCACCGGCCGGTCGACCTCGGCGCTGCTGAAGCCCAGGCCCATGAGCAGGGCCTGGGCGCGGGGGATGGCGTCGTGTGCGCCGGCGTCGTGCAGCGCCATGTAGGCATGGGCCATGCGCTCGCCGTCGCCGCTGTCCTCGGCCGCGCTCACCTCCTGCTCGGCCGCCAGCAAGGTGGTGTCGCCTTCGACCACGAAGCGCGTGGCCGGCTGTTCGGTTTCGGGCATGTCCTGTGCGACCTGCGCCATGCGCCACTGCGCCGGGATGCTGAAATCGCCGCTGTCCTCGTGCAGCACGCCGGTGAGCAGGGCGAACAGGCTGGACTTGCCGGCCCCGTTGCGGCCGACCAGGCCGACCTTTTCGCCCGGGTTGAGGGTGGCCGACGCGGCGTCGAGCACGACCTTGACGCCACGGCGCAGGGTCAGGTTTTGCAGTTGGATCATGGGAACACAAGACCGCACCCAAGGTGCGGACGGGGGCCGGAGGCTGGAAAAGAGGGTGGTGTGCGCCCGGAGCGGGCAACGCGCGAAGCCCCGATTGTGCCGCAGTGGCGGGTGGCGTCCCTACAGAGCGGGTCACGCGCCACGTTCATGTGTTTGCTGAACGCGGACTCCGACCCGAGCTTTTGCAGTTGCTCCACGGACGTGATGCCCGGGGCAGTGCGCATGGCCTGAGACCTTGGGTCGAGGTTTTGACGGCCGCAACTGGCACGGCGGCGACCCGCCTCAAGCCTGGGTGCCAAAACGCTCGGCAGACCGGGCCTTTGCCTTGGCGGCCTCGATGTCGCGGTTGCGTGGTTCCGCCGAGGTGACCAGCGAGGACATGAGTTGCCTGGCTGAAGCCGCCACTTGCTCCACCGCCTGGTTGAAGGCCGCTTCGTTGGCCTTGGAGGGCACGTTGAAGCCGCTGAGCTTGCGCACGAACTGCAGGGACGCGTCGCGAATCTCCAGTTCCGTGGCCGGTGGCTCGAAGTTGAAGAGTGTTCGGATATTGCGGCACATGCCAGCCTCCACGTCAGTTGATGGCGTTCCAGGTCCCAGTTCAGGCGCACGCCGCCACTGGGCGGAGCCTTTGCAGTTGGCGATCATGCAGCCGAGACAAGAGGCACAAGGCCGTGACGGCGCCGATGAGCGCGAAAAACATGTCGGACTGCGTGTCCCACGGGTCGCCTTGTGTCCCCAGAAACTCGTCGGCGCCCTGACCGAGTGCCAGCGCCGCGCCCCATTCGATGAGCTCATAGGTCGCGCTGATGGCGAGCACCACGCAGACGACCAGAAAGGCCAGCATGCGGCGTCCTGCCACGTGGCTGCCGCGCAGGAGGATTTCCCGGGCAACAAGCGCTGGCACGAAGCCTTGGGCGAAGTGACCGATCTTGTCGTAGGGGTTGCGGCTGAGGCCCAAAAGCTCCTGCAGCTGGAACCCCAGCGGAACCCTGGCGTAGCTGTAAGCACCGCCCAAGATGAGCACCACTGCGTGGACGAAGATGCACGTGTAGAGCAGCGTCGTGAGGGGGAAGCGCTTGTGGCTGAGCCACAGAACGGGTAAGGCGATCATCACCGGCAGCACTTCCATGAGCCACGTGGCGCGATCGTAGGGGCGCACGCCCGAGACCGCCAGGAGGAACAGAACAACGACCGATGCAAGCACCAGCCACTGCGGACGGGGTGATGACATAGGCGCTGCGCTCCCCTTTGCTAAGCGTTGGTCTTCTTGCCGGTGACGATGGTGGCCACCAGTTCTATGGCTGTCGCCAGTCCGACCAAAACGGCCGCACCTTTGTAGATGCCGATGACCGTGAGGACGACTGACGTCACCAATGCGGCAGCCGAACAGCGGTGATGGGTCTTCATGTGTCTGCCCAACAGGTTGCATAAGCTGGCCGTTGCCCATGGGGAGATGGCAACAGCGCTGGACATTTGTATCACATGACGCGGCGATGGGCCGGTTGAGTCCCTTGCCCCATTCACCGGTTGTGGCCCTGCAACGGTGGCCGGCCCCGGTGCTGTCAGCCGTGCAAATCAGCGGCCGTGAGCAGCAGCACCTGGTCATCCCCCGCACTGGTGCTGAGCCACACGGGCGAGAGGTCTGGGAAGGCGGCTTCGAAATACGCGCGTTCGTGGCCGATTTCCAGCACCAGCACGCCGTGGGGCGAGAGGCGGGAGGGCAGGTCGCGCAGCAGGGCGCGCACGAAGTCCATGCCGTCGGTGCCGCCGGCCAGGGCCAGTTCGGGTTCGGCGCGGAATTCGGCCGGCAGCGCCGCCATGCTGTCGGCGTTGACGTAGGGCGGGTTGCACAGGACGAGGTCGTAGGGGCCGGGGCAGGCGGCCAGGCCGTCGGACTCGATCAGGGTGATGCGGTCCCGCAGGCCGTGGCGCTCGACGTTGATGTGGGCCACGGCCAGGGCGTCGGTGGAGAGGTCGGCGCCGGTTACGGCGACGTCGGGCCAGGCCAGGGCGGCGAGCACGGCCAGGCTGCCGTTGCCGGTGCACAGGTCCAGCACCTGGCGGGTGTCGGCGCCGAGCCAGGCGTCCAGCGTGCCGTCGGCCAGGGGTTCGGCGATCAGGCTGCGCGGGATGATGACGCGTTCGTCGACGTAGAAGGACACACCCTGCAGCCAGGCTTCGCGGGTGAGGTAGGCGGCGGGCTGGCGGGTGGCGATGCGCTGGGCGACCAGCGTGGCCACCTGGTCCTGTTCGGCCTCGGTGATCGTCCGGGCGCCCTCGGTGTCGAGGTCGGCATCCAGCGGCAGGCCCAGGCGCCACAGCACCAGCCACACGGCTTCGTCGAAGGCATGGGTCGTGCCCTGGCCAAAGGCCACGCCGGCTTGTTGGAGTTGCTGCTCGGCGCTGTCGATGAGTTCAGAGAGGGTCATGCGGCAAGGTTTTCCAGCACGCGCCGGTAGATGTTCTTGAGCGGTTCGATGTCGGCCACCGCCACGCACTCGTCGATCTTGTGGATGGTGGCGTTGGGCGGACCCAGCTCGATGACCTGGGGACAGACCTGGGCGATGAATCGGCCGTCGCTGGTGCCGCCGGTGGTGGACAGTTCGGTGGTGATGCCGGTCTCATCCAGGATGGCGGCGCGCACCGCGTCCACCAGGGTGCCGGGGGTGGTCAGGAAGGGGCGGCCGCCCAGCGTCCAGGCGAGCTGGTAATCGGCGTCTTCGCGCAGGCCGTGGCGGGCCAGGGTGTCGCGCACGCGCTGCTGCAGGCCTTCGGGCGTGGATTCGGTGCTGAAGCGGAAGTTGAAGTCGACCACCACCTCGCCGGGGATGACGTTGCTGGCCCCGGTGCCGCCATGGATGTTGCTGACCTGCCAGCTGGTGGGCGGGAAGAAGTCGTTGCCGCGGTCCCACTCGGTGGCCACCAGTTCGGCCAGTGCCGGTGCCAGGCTGTGGATGGGGTTCCTGGCCAAGTGGGGGTAGGCGATGTGGCCCTGGATGCCCTTGACCGTGAGCTTGCCGCTCATCGTGCCGCGCCGGCCGTTCTTGACCATGTCGCCGGTGCGCTCGACCGAGGTGGGCTCGCCCACGATGCAGTAGTCGAGTGTCTCGCCACGGGCCTTCAGGGCGTTGCAGACGATCACCGTGCCGTCGTTGGCCGGGCCTTCCTCGTCGCTGGTCAGCAGGAAGGCGATGGACAGGGCGGGGTCGGGCTGGGCGGCGAGGAATTCCTCCACCGCCACCACCATGGCGGCCAGCGAGGTTTTCATGTCGCTGGCGCCGCGGCCGTAGAGCTTGCCGTCGCGGTGGGTGGGCACGAAGGGGTCGCTGCCCCACTGGGACAGCGGGCCGGTGGGCACCACATCGGTGTGGCCGGCGAACACCAGCGTGGGCGCGGCCAGGCCGTTGATGGCACGGCCTGGGCGCTTGGCCCACAGGTTGGTCACGCGGAAGTCGTCGGGGCCGCTTTCCAGCGTTTCGCAAGCGAAGCCCAGGGGCGCCAGCCGTTCGGCCAGCATGGCCTGGCAGCCGGCGTCGGCGGGAGTGACCGAGGGGCAGGCGATCAGTGCCTCGGCCAGGCGCAGGGTGTCGTGGTTCATGGGTGTGGGGGGACGTACGCGGACGCGCCCGTCTCAGAAGGTGGGGATGAATCGGGCGTGAGGGATTCGTTCACACCTTCTCAATGCTTGACGTCCAGCGTGAACTCGGTGAAAGAGGGACCGGCATTTTCGGCCGCCTGTTCGGCTTCGGCCGCCGCCTTGGGGGCACTGGCAAAGGTGTTCTGCAGGCGCCACAACAGGTTGGTGGGCGAGTCGGCGTAGGCCAGGCCTTCCTTGCGGTCGATGCGGCCCTCGACGATCAGTCGCGCCAGGTCTTCCTCGAAGGTCTGTGAGCCTTCGGCCATGGAGTTCTCCATCGCCTCGCGCACACCGGAGAAGTCGGCCTTGTCGATCAACTCCTGCACCAGCTTGGTGTTGACCATCACCTCCATGGCCGGCGCACGGGTGCCGTCCACGGTGCGCAGCAGGCGCTGCGAGATGATGCCGCGCAGCGAGGCCGACAGGTCGCCCAGCAGGGTGGGGCGCACCTCCACCGGGTAGAAGCTCAGGATGCGGTTGAGCGCGTGGTAGCTGTTGTTGGCGTGCAGCGTGGCCAGGCACAGGTGGCCCGACTGCGCGTAGGCGATGGCGGCCGACATGGTCTCGCGGTCGCGGATCTCGCCGATCATGATGACGTCGGGCGCCTGGCGCAGCGCGTTCTTCAGCGCCACGTGCAGCGACGCGGTGTCGGTGCCGACCTCGCGCTGGTTGACGATGGAACGCTTGTTCTTGAACAGGTATTCCATCGGGTCCTCGACCGTCAGGATGTGTCCGGACATGTTTTCGTTGCGGTGGTCCAGCATGGCCGCCAGCGTGGTGCTCTTGCCCGCGCCGGTGGAGCCGACCATGAGCACCAGGCCGCGCTTGGCCAGGATCATCTCCTTCAGGATCTCGGGCACGCCCAGCGAGTCCAGGGTCGGCACCTCGGTCTGGATGAAGCGGATCACCACTGCGTAGGTGCCGCGCTGGCGCATGCCGCTGATGCGGAAACGCCCCACGCCCGGCATGGCGTGCGCCATGTTGAGCTCGCCCGAGTGCATCAGTTCTTCCATGCGCTCGGGCGCCAGTATCTCGGCCAGCAAGGCGCGCGGCGCATCGGCCGGCAGCACTTGGCCGTTGATGGGCTGCGTCACGCCATTGATCTTGATCTGCACCGGAGAACCGGCCGACATGTAGATGTCGGAGGCCTTCTTCTCGGCCATCAGCCGCAGGATGCGCTCCATCGTGCCGGTGCCGTTGCCGTTGGGGGTGCTCATTCCTGCTTCTCCCAATGAGTGGTCGGAGAGATCACGGGCCGCCGCCGGGCCGCTACCAAGGCGGCCCAGTCCCCTCGGGGCGCAGCGACCCGCGCAGCGACCCGCACAGCGGCGGAGCCCCGGGCTGCGCCCGCAGGGCGTAGAACGCAAGGGGGTTTAGTCACGCAGCAGGTCGTTCAGGCTGGTCTTGGACCGGGTTTGCGCGTCCACCGTCTTGACGATGATGGCGGCGTAGGTGCTGTAGTCCTGACCCGCCTTGGTCTTCTTGGGCAAGTTGCCGCTGATGACCACGCTGCCGCTGGGCACGCGGCCGTAGAGGGTCTCGCCGGTGTCGCGGTTGAAGATGGGGGTGCTCTGGCCGATGTACACACCCATGCCCAGCACCGAGTTCTCTTCAATCACCACGCCCTCGACCACTTCGGAGCGGGCCCCGATGAAGCAGTTGTCCTCGATGATGGTGGGGCCGGCCTGCAGCGGCTCCAGCACGCCGCCGATGCCCACGCCGCCGCTGAGGTGCACGTTCTTGCCGATCTGGGCGCAGCTGCCCACGGTGGCCCAGGTGTCGACCATGGTGCCTTCGTCGACGTAGGCACCGATGTTGACGTAGCTGGGCATCAGGATGGCGCCCTTGGCGATGAAGCTGCCACGGCGCGCCACGGCCGGCGGCACCACGCGCACGCCGGTGGCCTTCATGTCTTCTTCGCTGAGGTGGGCGAACTTGGTCTGCACCTTGTCGAAGAAGGCCAGGTCGCCGGACTTCATCACGGCGTTGTCCTTCAGTCGGAAGGACAGCAGCACGGCCTTCTTGATCCACTGGTGCACGGTCCACTGGCCCACGCCTTCGCGGGTGGCCACGCGCAGCTGGCCCACGTTGAGCTGGGCGATCACGTGCTCGACGGCCTCGCTGACTTCCTTGGGGGCGCTGGTGGGCGACAGGTTGGCGCGGTTGTCCCAGGCGGTGTCGATGATCTGCTGCAGTTGTTGGGTCATGGTGATGCTTGTGAAAAGGAAATCGGAATAACTCAGGCGCGCCAGCCCCGGATGAAGGCCTGGATGCGTTCGGCGGCTTCGACACATTCGGCGGTCTCGGCCACCAGGGCCATGCGCACCCGGTTGGCCCCCGGGTTGGTGCCGCGCGCACTGCGCGCGAGGTAGCTGCCCGGGAGAACGGTCACATTGTATTGAGCCAGCAGGTCGCGCGCGAACAGTTCGTCCGCGCTCAGGCCGGTGCCGGATTGATCGAAGGCGCGGGGCACGCCGGCCCAGAGGTAAAAGCCGGCGTCGGGCAGGCGCACCTCCATCACCTCGGCCAGCATGGGCGTCACGCGGGCGAACTTCTCGCGGTACTGGCGGCGGTTGTCCACCACGTGGTCCTCGTCGTCCCAGGCGGTGATGCTGGCGGTCTGCACCACCGGGCTCATGGCGCAACCGTGGTAGGTGCGGTAGAGGCTGAAGGCCTTGATCAGCGCCGCGTCGCCGGCAACGAAGCCGCTGCGCAGGCCGGGCACGTTGCTGCGCTTGGACAGGCTGGTGAAGGCGATCAGGTTCCTGAAGTCGGCACGGCCCAGCTGCGCCGCCGCTTCCAGCCCGCCCAGCGGTGCTTCGTCGCGGAAGTAGATCTCGCTGTAGCACTCGTCGGAGGCGATCACGAAGCCGTGCTTGTCGCTCAGCTCGAACAGCAGCTTCCACTCGGCCAGCGGCATCACCGCGCCCGTGGGGTTGCCGGGCGAGCAGACGAACAGCAGCTGGGTGCGCGCCCACACGCTGTCGGGCACGGCCGCCCAGTCGATGCCGAAATTGCGCGCCGGCTCGCTGTGGGCGTACCAGGGCTGGGCGCCGGCCAACAGGGCCGCGCCTTCGTAGATTTGGTAGAAGGGGTTGGGGCAGACCACCAGCGGCGGGCCGTCGGCCGTGCGCCGGGAGGCGTCCACCACCACCTGGGTGAAGGCAAACAGCGCCTCGCGCGAGCCGTTGACCGGCAACACCTGGGTGGCCGGGTCCACCTGCAAGCCGTAGCGGCGCGACATCCAGCCCGTCATCGAGGCCCGCAGGGCGGGCGTGCCGATCGTGGCCGGGTAGGCGGCCAGGCCGCCGGCCGGGTCGTTGATGGCATCACACAACGCCTGCTTGAGGAACTCGGGCGTGGCGTGTTTGGGTTCGCCGATGCCCAGGCTGATGGCGCGGTGGCCCGGGCTGGGGGTGACGCCGGCAAACAGCTGGCGCAGGCGTTCGAACGGGTAAGGCTGGAGGTGGGACAGCAGGGGGTTCATGGGCGGGGATTATCCCGGAGAGCCGCGCGGCGCAAGCGCGTGGGTCCGTCGGGCACGCGCTGGGGTGTTGGGGATGGGCCGCGCGGGCCTGGCCGATGCGCCCCCCGGGCCGCTCAGCCCTTGCGGCCCCTGAACACCAGCAGCAGGCCGCCCACGGCGATGGCGCCCACGCCGGCCCAGATCGGGACATTGACCGTTTCTTTTTCCTTGACCGTCAGCTCCAGCGGCCCCAGCTTCAACGCCGTGGTGTCCTTGGTGTAGCTGAAGCCGCCATACACCAGCGCCAGTACACCCGCCACGAGCAGTGTTACGCCAACCAGCTTGATCGAGTTCATGGGTTCTCCTGAAGGTGTGCCGCGGGGCCCCGGATGGGAGCCCGGTCGGCGGCGCATGACGAGGCATTGAATCACACACCGGCACACCGTTGGGTCGCCAGACCGGTTCCGCGCGGCGGCGGCCATCCCGCCCCACCCCGGTACGGCGCGTGCAGCGGCCGATACGCCTGGATGCTCAGTTAACATCCAGCATCACTTCCCGTGGCCGGGTGCGGCTTCCGGCGGGAAAAATCGAACAAAATCAAGCTTCTGCATCAGGTGTCCTGTCCTTTGAGGGTGGGCCAACAGGGATTTCGCGTGCGTCTCAATTCGATCAAGCTGTCCGGCTTCAAGTCTTTCGCCGAGCCGACCAACTTCATGCTGCCGGGCCAGTTGGTGGGCGTGGTCGGGCCCAATGGCTGCGGCAAGTCCAACATCATGGACGCGGTGCGCTGGGTGCTGGGTGAATCCAAGGCCTCCGAACTGCGCGGCGAATCCATGCAGGATGTCATCTTCAACGGCACCAACCACCGCAAGCCGGCCAGCCGCTCCAGCGTGGAGCTGGTGTTCGACAACGCCGACCACCGCGCTGGCGGCCAGTGGAGCCAGTACGCCGAGATCGCGGTCAAGCGCGTGCTCACCCGCGACGGCACCAGCAGCTACTACATCAACAACCAGCCGGTGCGCCGCCGCGACGTGCAGGACGTGTTTCTGGGCACCGGCCTGGGCCCACGTGCCTACGCCATCATCGGCCAGGGCACCATCAGCCGCATCATCGAGAGCAAGCCCGAGGAACTGCGCCTGTTCCTGGAGGAAGCCGCCGGTGTCTCCAAGTACAAGGAGCGCCGCCGCGAGACCGCCAACCGACTGAACGACACGCGTGAAAACCTCACGCGGGTCGAGGACATCCTGCGCGAGCTCAACGCCAACCTGGAGAAGCTGGAGAAGCAGGCCGAGGTGGCCGCGCGCTACAAGCAGCTCAACGCCCAGGTGACACTGCGCCAGCAGCAGCTGTGGTTCTTGAAGCGCAGCGACGCCGAAGCCGAACTCGCCCGCGTGCAGGCCGAAGGCCTCAAGGGCGTGAACGAGCTTGAATCGCGCGTGGCCGACCTGCGCCACATCGAGGCCGAGCTCGAAACCCTGCGCCAGGCGCACTACGCCGCCGGTGACCAGGTCAACCAGGCCCAGGGCAAGCTCTACGAGGCCAGCGCCGAGGTGGGCAAGCTCGAAGCCGAGATCCGCTACGTGGTCGAAGGCCGCCAGCGGGTCGAGCAGCGCCTGTTGCAGCTCAAGGAACAGATCGCCCAATGGACGGCCCGCAAGGAAGACGCCGCGGTGGAGTTGGAGAACCTGGCCGCCACCGGCGAACAGGCCGAGGAGCAGGCCGAGATCCTGGCCGCGCAGCTGGAAGACGAGGCCCAGCGCCTGCCCGCGCTCGAGGACGCCCTGCGCCAGGCGCAGGCGCGCAGCAACGAGCAGCGCGCCGGGGTGACGCAGATCCAGCAGCAAATCCAGGTGCTGGCGGCCGAGCAGCGCAGCATCGAAGAGCAATCGCGTGCGCTCAATACCCGCCGTGAGCGCCTGGCCACCGACAAGAACGCCCTGGCCGCGCCCGACGACGCCCGGCTGCACCAGCTGGAAGCGCAGTGGCAGGCCGCCCAGGCCACCCAGGAGGAAAGTGATGCCCGCCTGCACGAGCTGCAAGAGCAAGTGCCCGGCCTGGACGACGACCGCCGCGCCCGCCAGCAGGCGCTCAACAGCGAATCGGCCCGCCTGGCCGAGCTGTCGGCCCGCATGGAGGCGCTCAAGGCCTTGCAGGAAAAGGTCAAGACCGACGGCAAGCTGCGCCCCTGGCTGGCCCAGCACGGCCTCGACGGCATGGCCGGGCTGTGGAGCAAGCTGCACATCGAGACCGGCTGGGAAAACGCGCTCGAAGCCGCGCTGCGCGAACGCATGGGCGCGCTGGAAATCTCGCGCCTGGACATGGTGCGCGGCTTCCTGGGCCACCAGAGCCAGGACGCACCGCCTGCCAAGCTGGTTTTCTACAGCCCGCCCAGCGGCGCGGCGGGGGCCGACACCGGCATCGCTGGCTTCACGCCGCTGGCCCAGCGCCTGCGCCTGAACGACGCCGGACTGCAGGCCCTGCTGACCGAGTGGCTGCACGGCTGCTTCACCGCGTCGACGCTGGAGGATGCCCTGGCCCAGCGCGCCCAGTTGCAGCCCGGGCAGCAGGTGTTCGTGCCCAGCGGCCACGTGGTGGGGGCCCACAGCGTGGGTTTCTACGCCCCCGATTCCGAACAGGCCGGCCTGCTGGGCCGCGCGCAGGAAATCGAGAACCTGGAAAAAGACCAGCGCGCGCAGTCGCTGATCCAGGACGAGGCGCGCACGGCCCTGACCCGCGCCGAAGCCGCCTACGCTGACGCCTCGCAGCGCCTGGTCGGTGCCCGGCGGGAGGCCAGCGAGGGCCAGGGCCGCGTGCACGGGTTGCAGGTGGAGGTGCTGCGCCTGCGCCAGCTGAGCGAGCAGGCGCGGGCCCGAGGCGCGCAGATCGCCGACGACATGGCCGAGGTCGACGCCCAGCTGGAGGACCTGCAGGAGCGCCGCGTGGCCGCCGAGGCGCGCTTCGAGGAACTCGACATGTTGCTGGCCGACAGCCAGGAACGCCACAGCCAGCTGGACGACGCGGTGATCGAGGCCGAGCGCCGGCTGGGCCAGGCGCGTGAACAATTGCGCACGCTGGAGCGCCAGGCGCAGGAGGCCACCTTCTCGCAGCGCAGCCTGCAGGCGCGGCGCAGCGAGCTGGAGCGCGCGGTGGACACCGCCGGCCAGCAGGTGCTGTCGCTCACCGACGAGGACCAGCGCGCGCGCGACGAACTGTCGCGCCTCAGCGATGCCGCCGCCCAGGGCGGCCTGCAGGACGCGCTCAACACCAAGATGGAGCGTGAGCAGGCCCTGGCCGCCCAGCGCAGCCAGTACGACGATCTGACCGCCAAGCTGCGCGCCAGCGATGAGCGCCGGCTCCAGACTGAACGCGCACTGGAACCGCTGCGCGCGCGCATCACCGAATTCCAGCTCAAGGAACAGGCCGCCCAGCTGGGCATCGAGCAGTACGCCCAGCTCCTGACCGAGGCCAACGCCGACCTGGCCGCGATTGCCGCAAGCATCACGGCCGACAGCGTGCGCCTGACCGGGCTGCAGGGCGAGATCGACCGTGTCAACCGCGAGATCGCCGCTTTGGGTGCGGTCAACCTGGCGGCGCTGGACGAACTGACGGCGGCGCGCGAGCGCAAGGGCTTCCTCGACGCGCAGATGAAGGACCTGCTGGACGCCATCGGCACGCTGGAGGACGCGATCAAGAAGATCGACGCCGAAACGCGCGACCTGCTGGGCAGCACCTTCGACACCGTCAACCACCATTTCGGCAAGATGTTCCCCGAGCTGTTCGGCGGCGGCAACGCCAAGCTGATGATGACCGGCGAGGAAATCCTGGACGCGGGCGTGCAGGTGCTGGCGCAGCCGCCAGGCAAGAAGAACCAGACCATCCACCTGCTGTCGGGCGGCGAGAAGGCGCTGACCGCCATCGCGCTGGTGTTCGCCATCTTCCAGCTCAACCCGGCGCCTTTCTGTCTGCTGGACGAGGTGGACGCGCCGCTGGACGACGCCAACACCGAGCGCTACGCCAAGCTGGTGAGCAGCATGAGCAAGGAAACCCAGTTCCTGTTCATCAGCCACAACAAGATCGCGATGGAGATGGCCGAGCAACTGATCGGCGTGACCATGCAGGAACAGGGCGTCTCGCGCATCGTCGCGGTGGACATGGAATCGGCCGCCAGCCTGGTGGACCTGGCCTGAGCACCCCCTGCATCAACGGATACGACACATGAGCACATTGCAACTCAGCCTCATCGTCATCGGCGTGCTGGTGCTGGCCGCGGTGATGGCCTACAACGCCTGGGTCACGCGCCAGAGCACCTCGCGCAAGGCGGCCCAGCGCGAGATCAACGCGCCCGCCAGCACCGAGGGCGGCCAGCGCATCGAGCCCGTGCTGGACGGCGAGGGGCAGGCCGCGGCCGAGTCGCCGGCCGATGCCGGCGACACCGTGCCACCGCTGCCGACCATGCCCCTGGCCGACAAACGCCTGGGCCTGGACCCGCTGATCGACATCATCGCGCCGCTGGCGCTGGAGGCCGTGGTGTCGGGCGACGCGGTGCTGGCCGCCCTGCCGCGCTCGCGCCGCGTGGGCACCAAGCCCTTTGCGGTGGAAGGGTTCAATGCCAGCAGCGAGGAATGGGAAGCGCCCCGCGCCGGCCAGCGCTACCAGGCGCTGCAGGCCGGCGTGCAGCTGGCCAACCGCTCGGGCGCGCTCAACGAGATCGAGTTCTCCGAGTTCATCGTCAAGGCCCAGGCCTTCGCCGACGTGATGGCGGCCGCGCCCGAGTTTCCCGAGATGCTGGAGGAGGTGGCCCGCGCGCGCGAGCTGGACCAGTTCGCCAGCACCCACGACGCCCAGCTCGGCTTCATGCTGCGCGCCCGGCGCGCCGCCTGGAGCCCGGGTTACGTGACCCAGAGTGCCGCCCGGCTGGGCTTCGTGCCGGGCGCCTTGCCCGGGCGCATGGTCCTGCCCGGTGACGTCGACAACGCGCCCATCCTGAGCCTGCAGTTCGACACCCAGGCCGCGCTGGCCGAGGATCCGGAGCAAAGCGCCTTGCGCGAGGTCAGCCTGTCGCTGGACGTGCCCCACGTGGCGCGCAGTGAGCGCCCCTACCAGCGCATGCGCGAAGCCGCCGCCAGCCTGGCCCAGGCCATGGACGGCGTGGTCACCGACGACAACGGCCAACCCCTGGCCCAGGAACTGATGGACCGCATCGGCGCCGACCTCGAAAGCCTGTACGACGCGCTGGACGGCCACGATCTGTCGGCCGGTTCGCCTCAGGCACGCCGACTTTTTTCCTGAACATGGACACCATGGACCTTTTTTCGGCCGACCCCGACCCGGCCGAACGCGCCGCCGTGCTGCGCGCCCAGCTGCAGCACCACGCCCACCGCTACTATGTCCTCGACGATCCGGAGCTGCCGGACGCCGAGTACGACCGGCTGTTCCAGGAACTGCAGGCTTTGGAGGCCGAACACCCCGAACTGCTGACCCCTGATTCGCCCACCCAGCGGGTGTTGGGCAAGGTATTGGACGGTCTCACGCCGGTGCGTCATGCGGTGCCCATGTTGTCCATCGACACCGAGACCGACACCACACCCGAGGGCGCGCGCAACTTCGACATCCGCGTGCGCAATGCGCTCAAGCTGGCCGAGGACGCACCGCCGGTCGAATACGCGGCCGAACTCAAGTTCGATGGCCTGGCCATGAACCTGCGCTACGAGCGCGGCGTGCTGGTGCTGGCGGCCACGCGCGGCGATGGCGAAACCGGCGAGGACGTGACGCAGAACGTGCGCACCATCGGACAGATACCCCTGCGCCTGCAGGGTGTGGACGCAGAGGTGCTCGAAGTGCGTGGCGAGGTCTACATGCGCCGCGACGATTTCGAGCGCCTGAACGAGAAACAGCGCGAGAGGGGCGACAAGACCTTCATCAACCCGCGCAACACCGCCGCCGGCGCCATCCGTCAGCTCGACCCGGCCTTGGTGGCCCAGCGGCCCTTGAGCTTTTTCGCCTATGGGCTGGGCGAGGTGTCGGGCTGGACCGTGCCACCCACCCATGGCGCCTTGCTGGACGCGTTCGCCGCCATGGGCCTGCCGGTGTGTGCCGACCGGGCCGTGGTGCTGGGCGCCGAAGGTTTGGTGGCGTTTCACGCCGCCATGGGCGCCAAGCGCGACAGCCTGCCTTTCGACATCGACGGCATCGTCTACAAGGTCAATGCGTTGGCCCTGCAGCAGCAGCTGGGCTTCAAGACCCGCGAGCCGCGCTGGGCCGTGGCCCACAAGTACCCGGCGCAGGAACAGCTGACCACGGTGCTGGCCATCGACGTGCAGGTGGGCCGCACCGGCAAGCTCACGCCCGTGGCCAAGCTGGCGCCGGTGTTCGTGGGCGGCGTGACCGTGACCAACGCGACGCTCCACAACGAGCTGGAGGCGCGCCGCAAGGACGTGCGCGTGGGCGACACGGTGATCGTGCGCCGCGCGGGCGACGTGATTCCCGAGGTGGTGGGTGTGCTGGCCGACAAGCGTCCGGCGGGCGCGTCCGAATTCACCATGCCCACCCAATGCCCCGTGTGTGGCAGCGCGGCCGTGCGCGAGGAAGGCGAGGCCGACCACCGCTGCACCGGCGGCCTGTTCTGCAGCGCGCAGCGCAAGCAGGCCCTGCTGCATTTCGCCCAGCGCCGGGCGCTGGACATCGAGGGCCTGGGCGACAAGCTGGTGGACCAGTTGGTGGATGCCGACGTGGTCAGGACCTTGCCCGACCTGTACCGGCTGGGCCTGAACGCGTTGGCCACGCTGGACCGCATGGCCGACAAATCGGCGCAGAACGTGCTGGAGGCGCTGGAGAAAAGCAAGCAAACCACGCTGCCGCGTTTCCTGTTCGGCCTCGGCATACGCCACGTGGGCGAGGCCACGGCCAAGGCGCTGGCGCGGCATTTCGGCAGCCTGGACGCGGTCATGGACGCGCCCCTGGAACAGCTGGTCGAGGTGGACGACGTGGGCCCGGTGGTGGCCCAGAGTCTGCGCACTTTCTTCGACCAGGCCCACAACCGCGAGGTGGTGGAGCAGTTGCGTGCCTGTGGCCTGAGCTGGCCCGAGGGCGCGCCCGCCGAACGTGCGCCCACACCGCTGAGCGGGCTGACCTTTGTCGTCACCGGCACCCTGCCCACGCTGGGCCGCGAGGACGCCAAGGCGCTGATCGAGACCGCCGGCGGCAAGGTGGCGGGCTCGGTGAGCAAGAAGACCCACTACCTGCTGGCCGGCGCCGAGGCCGGCAGCAAGCTGGCCAAGGCCCAGGAGCTGGGCGTGCCCGTGATCGACGAGGCGCGGCTGTTGGCCATGCTGGCGGCCGGCTAGGCAGGCCCGGCACAGGGTGGCGGCTTGGCCGACCGAGAGGCCAATAGCGGCGGACGGGTCACGCATAATGATATTGTTGATTCCTACCCTGGCGCCGCTCGCGCCAACACACGCATGGCCGTACACCCGATCCTGAAAATGGGCGACCCACGCCTGCTGCGCATCGCGCAGCCGGTGCGGGCCTTCGACACGCCCGAACTGCACCAGCTCGTCGCCGACATGCAGGACACCATGGCCGCGGCCAACGGCGCCGGCCTGGCGGCGCCACAGATCGGCGTGGACCTGCAGGTGGTCATCTTCGGCTCGGGCCAGGTCAATCCGCGCTACCCGCAGTACGAGCCCATCCCGCGCACGGTGCTGATCAACCCGGTGCTCACGCCCCTGGGCGACGAAGAGGAGCACAACTGGGAAGGTTGCCTGTCGGTGCCCGGCCTGCGCGCCATGGTGCCGCGCTTCAAACGCATCCGCTACACCGGTGTCGACGCCAAAGGGCAGGCCATCGACCGAACGGTCGAGGACTTCCATGCCCGGGTGGTGCAGCACGAATGTGACCACCTCATCGGCAAGCTTTACCCCATGCGGGTGCGTGATTTCAGCCAGTTCGGTTTTGCCGAGGTGATGTTTCCCGAGCTGCCGGTCGAGGACGACTGACGCCATGCTGGCCCGCACGTTTCCCCTGTGGCTGGGCTGTCTGCTGGTGGGCTGCAGCCTGCCGCAGCGGCCCGATCCCGCGCCGGCGGTGGCGCTGCCGCTCCAATGGCAGGCGCCGCCCTTGCCCCACGCGGGCAGCACCGAGCACCTGGGCCAATGGTGGTCGCGCTTCAACGATCCGGTGCTGAGCCGCTGGATCGCGCGTGCCCAGGCCGCCAGCCCCAGCGTGGCGTCCGCCCGCGCCCGGGTGTTCGTGGCACGCGCCACCAGCCTGGGCGTGGCGGCCGATACCGGCCCGCAGGCCGTGCTGGTGGGGCGCGCCAGCCGTGGGCAGACCGACCCACTGCAGCCGCTGGGCAGCCTGCTGAGCGCCGGCGCCGAGGTGTCGTGGGCGTTGGACCTCTGGGGCGAGGCCGGCGCCCGCCGCGACAGCGCCCAGGCCCAGCAGGACAGCGCCAGCGCCGGCTGGCACGACGCCCGCGTGCTGGTGGCGGCGGACACCGCCCGTTTGTATTTCGCGCAGCGCCTGTGTGTGGTGTTGCTGGGCGTGGCGGCGGCCGACCGCGATTCCCGCGCCGCCACCGCGGCCGCCACGACCGTTGCCGAACAGGCGGGCCTGACCGCCCCCGCCGTGGCCGCCCTGGCGCGCGCCAGCCGCGCCGACGCGGCCGGCCGCCACGGCCAGCAGGCCCAGGCCTGCGAACGCCAGATCAAGGCCTTGTCGGCCCTGACCGGTCTGGCCGAACCCGAACTGCGGGCCGAGCTGCGGCAGGCGCCCGACCTGTCGGCCTGGCTGGTCTCGGACGAGGCCGACCGGGCCTTGTCGGTCGGTGCGTTGCCGGTCGAGATCATCCGCCAGCGCCCTGACGTCTACCGTGCCCAGCGCGAGCTGGTGGCGGCCAGCGCCCAGGTCGGCGTGGCCCAGGCGGCCTTGCTGCCCAGCCTCAGCCTGTCGGGCAACCTGTTCCTCAACCGTTTCTCGGGCGCCGGCGCCGAGGTGGGCTTCGAGACCTGGTCCATCGGGCCGCTCACGCTGCGGCTGCCGCTGCTGGGCCGCGAGCGCCTGGACGCCGGTGTCGCCAGCGCACGCGCGCAATACGAGGCCGCATCCAAAGCCTACGCGGCGACCTTGCGGCAGGCGGTGTCCGAGGTGGAGCAGGCCCTGGTCAGCCTGTCGGCCCTGGGCCAGCGCCGCATCGACGCGCAGGCCGCGGCGCAGGGCTATGGCCAGTCGTTCGTGGCCACCGAGGCGCGCCACCGGGCGGGCCTGGCCAGCCTGAACGAACTGGAAGACGCGCGGCGCCTGCAGCTCAACGCGCAGAACGCCATGCTGGCGCTGGAGCAGGAACGGGTGGCCACCTGGATAGACCTCTACGTGGCGCTGGGTGGGGGCTTCGACCCCATGGCCAGCGCGCAGGAAGCACTGAAGGACAAGCCATGAAGATGCACAAGCCCTTGTGGCTCGCTGCGGTGGTCGCGTTGGGCGGACTGGTGTGGAGCGGCCACCGCAGCGCCACGGCGCTGGCTCAGACGGCGGCAACCGAGGCCCGCCCGGCCATGACCGTCACCGTGGCCCGACCCACGCGCGACACCTTGCCCCTGCTGCTGCAGGCCAATGGCAACGTCGGCGCGTGGCAGGAGGCCAGCGTGGGCGGCGAGGTGGCCGGCCTGCGGCTGGCCAGCGTGCGGGCCGAGGTGGGCGACCGCGTGCGGCGCGGCCAGGTGCTGGCCACCTTTGCCAGCGACAGCGTGGAGGCCGAACACCAGCAGACCCGCGCCAACCTGATGCTGACCGAGGCGCAGATGGAACATGCCCGGGCCGAGGCCGCGCGGGCCCGCTCGGTGGCCGACACTGGCGCCTTGTCGCGTTCACAGATCGACCTCTACCTGACGCAGGAAAAAGTGGCCGTGGCTCAGTGGGAATCGGCCAAGGCCGCGCACGCGGCCACCGCGCTTCGCCTGCGCCAGACCCAGGTGCAGGCGCCCGACGATGGCCTGATCTCGGCCCGCAGCGCCACGGTGGGCGCGGTGTCCGGTTCCGGCCAGGAGCTGTTCCGGCTGGTGCGCCAGGGTCGCATGGAGTGGCGCGCCGAGCTCACGGCCAGCGAGGTCGGGCGGGTCAAGGCCGGCACCCGGGCCGAGGTCACCACCGCCGCCGGCCTGCGCCTGTCGGGCACGGTGCGCGCCGTCGCGCCCGTGGCCGATGCCCAGACCCGCAACATCACGGTCTACGTGGACCTGCCGCGCCACGATGAACTCAAGGCCGGCACCTTCGCCCGTGGCCAGTTCCAGCTCGGCCAGAGCAGCGCGCTGACCGTGCCCGCCCAGGCCGTGGTGGTGCGCGACGGCCACAACCACGTGTTCGTGATCGACGCCACCAGCCACAAGGCCAGCCAGCGCAAGCTGGTGGTGGGGCGCCGGGTGGGCGAGCGGGTCGAAGTGCTCAGCGGCCTGAAGGCCGAGGAGGCGGTGGCGGTGCAGGGCGCCGGTTTCCTCAACGAGGGTGATCTCGTGAAGGTGGTGCCATGAGAAGGCCCGCAGCGCACGCGCATCCCAGGCCGGGAGCGCCGCGGAGCTGGCTTCGCCAGGCCGCAGGTGTTGCCCCCTTGAGGGGGAAGCGCCGCCGGCGCATCGGGGGGGATCGATGAACGTTTCCGCCTGGTCCATCCGCAACCCGATCCCGGCGGCCATGCTGTTCGTCATGCTGACGCTGGCCGGGCTGTTCTCGTTCCAGTCCATGAAGGTGCAGAACTTCCCGGACCTGGACGTGCCCAACATCACCGTGGTGGCCAGCCTGCCGGGCGCCGCACCCAACCAGCTGGAAAACGACGTCGCCCGCAAGATCGAGAACAGCCTGGCGGCGCTGCAGGGCCTCAAGCACATCTACACCAAGGTGCAGGACGGCACGGTGTCCATCACCGCCGAGTTCCGCATCGAGAAGGACACCCAGGAGGCGCTGGACGACGTGCGTTCGGCCGTGGCCAAGGTGCGCGGTGACCTGCCCACCGACCTGCGCGAGCCCATCATCAACAAGATCGAGCTGGCCGGTGGTGCGGTGCTGGCCTACACCGTGGCCTCGGACCGCATGGACGACGAAGCCGTGTCGTGGTTCGTTGACAACGACATCGCCAAGCTGCTGTTGTCGGTGCGCGGCGTGGGCGCGGTCAATCGCGTGGGCGGCGTCAACCGCGAGGTGCAGATCCTGTTGGATCCGCTCAAGCTGCAGGCCCTGGGCACCACCGCGGCCGACGTGTCGCGCCAGCTGGCCAAGGTGCAGATCGAAAGCGCCGGGGGCCGCGCCGACCTGGGCGGCAGCCAGCAGCCTCTGCGCACCCTGTCGGCGCTGAGCTCGGCCGAGGACCTGGCGCGGTTGGAACTGTCGCTGCAGGACGGCCGGCGCGTGCGGCTGGAGCAGATCGCCAACGTCGTGGACGGCATCGCCGAGCCGACGGCGGCGGCCTTCCTGGACGGCAAGCCGGTGGTGGGTTTCGAGGTCGCGCGCAGCCGTGGCGCCAGCGAGGTGGAGGTGGGCCATGGCGTGCGCGCCAAGCTCAAGGCGCTGCAGGCCAGCCGGCCCGACCTGCGCATCACCGAGTCCTTCGACTTCGCGACGCCGGTGGAGGAGGAATTCAACGGCTCCATGGAGTTGCTCTACGAAGGCGCCATCCTGGCGGTGCTGGTGGTGTGGCTGTTCCTGCGCGATTTCCGCGCCACGGTGGTGTCCGCCGTGGCCTTGCCCCTGTCCGCCATCCCTGCCTTCATCGGCATGCACTACATGGGTTTCACCATCAACGTGGTGACGCTGCTGGCCATGTCGCTGGTGATCGGCATCCTGGTGGACGACGCCATCGTGGAGGTGGAGAACATCGTGCGCCACCTGGCGCTGGGCAAGACCCCGTTCCAGGCGGCGATGGAGGCGGCCGACGAGATCGGCCTGGCCGTGATCGCCACCACCTTCACCCTGATCGCGGTGTTCCTGCCCACCGCCTTCATGTCGGGCATCCCGGGCAAGTTCTTCAAGCAGTTCGGCTGGACGGCGTCCTTTGCGGTGTTCGCCTCGCTGGTGGTGGCGCGCGCGCTCACGCCCATGATGGCGGCCTACCTGCTCAAGCCGGTGGTCACCGCCGAGCACCGCCCGGCCTGGGCGCGCCGCAACGCGCTGCTGGGCCGCGTCTGGGCCTGGATGAGCCACCAGAACGAGCCGGCCTGGCTGACCGTCTACGGCCGCTGGGCCGCCTGGTGCCTGCGCCACCGCTGGATCACCATGGTGGGCGCCGGCCTGTTTTTCTTTGGCTCGCTGGCGCTGATCCCGCTGCTGCCGCAGGGCTTCATCCCGGCCGACGACAACTCGCAGACCCAGGTCTACCTGGAGCTGCCGCCCGGCGCCACGCTGGCCCAGACCGTGGCCACGGCCGAGGCGGCACGCCTGCGGGTGGCGGCGGTGCGCCACGTCAAGTCCATCTACACCACCATCGGCTCAGGCTCGGCCGGCAGCGACCCGTTTGCGCCGCAGGGCGCGGCCGAATCGCGCAAGGCGGCACTGACCATACAGCTGGACGCCCGAGGCGCCCGCCCGCGCAAGCAGGTGATTGAAAACGACATCCGCGCCACCATGGCCGCGCTGCCGGGCGTGCGCAGCAAGGTGGGCCTGGGCGGGTCGGGTGAAAAATACATCCTGACCCTGACCGGCAACGACGCGAATGCGCTGGCCGATGCCGCACGCGCCATCGAACGCGACCTGCGCACCATCCAGGGCGTGGGCAGCATCCAGTCGAGCGCGGCCCTGGTGCGCACCGAAATCAGCGTCACGCCCGACCTCGCCCGTGCCGCCGACCTCGGCGTGACCAGCAGCGCCATCGCCGAAACCCTGCGCATCGCCACCGTCGGCGACTACGACAACGCGGTGCCTAAGCTCAACCTGGCCCAGCGCCAGGTGCCCATCGTCGTCAAGCTCGACGCGTCTGCCCGGCAGGACCTGGAGGTGCTGGAACGCCTGGCCGTGCCGGGCGCGCGTGGCCCGGTGATGCTGGGCCAGGTGGCGACATTGGGTTTTGGCGGCGGCCCGGCGGTCATCGACCGCTACGACCGCTCGCGCAACATCAATTTCGAGGTCGAGCTGGCCGGCATCGCGCTGGGCGACATGAAAACGGCGGTGGCCCGCCTGCCCAGCGTGAGCAACCTGCCGGCCGGCGTCAGCGTGCTGGAGATCGGCGATGCCGAGGTGCAGGGCGAGCTGTTCGCGAGTTTCGGCCTCGCCATGCTGACCGGCGTCCTGTGCATCTACATCGTGCTGGTGCTGCTCTTCAAGGCCTTCCTGCACCCGTTCACCATCCTGGCCGCGCTGCCGCTGTCGCTGGGGGGCGCCTTCGTGGCCCTGCTGCTCACGGGCAAGAGTTTTTCCATGCCCTCGCTGATCGGGCTGATCATGCTGATGGGCGTGGCGACCAAGAACTCCATCCTGCTGGTGGAATACGCCATCGAGGCGCGGCGCGCGCATGGGTTGGGCCGGCGCGAGGCCATCCTGGACGCCTGCCACAAGCGGGCCCGCCCCATCGTGATGACCACCATCGCCATGGGCGCCGGCATGCTGCCGATCGCCGTGGGCTGGGGCGCGGCCGACAGCAGCTTCCGCTCGCCCATGGCGGTGGCGGTGATCGGCGGCCTCATCACCTCCACCTTCCTGAGCCTGCTGGTGATCCCGGCGGTGTTCACCCTGGTGGACGACGTGGCGCAGTGGCTGCGCGGGCTGTTCAGGCGCCACCCGGCGGCGCCAGCCGTGCCAACAGCATCCTGACGTAGGTGGACGCCCGGTCACCGGGCGGCGAACACAGCAGGATGCGCCGACGCGCCCAAGCATCGGCCAGCGGGCGGCAGGCGATGCCCGGCCGGGTGGCTGCGGTCCGCACGACGGCGCGCTCGGGCAGCAGCGCCAGGCCCGCTCCGGCCTCGGCCAGAGCCAACAGGCCATCCGCCGAATCGATCCGGGCGCGGTGGTGCAGCAACAGACCGGCTTGTGAGGCTTGGCGTTGCAGGAAGCGCGACAAGGCCGCGGTTTCCGGCAACCCGATCAGTGGCCACCCCGCGCAGTCGCGCAGCAGGACGGGGTTGGGCAGGCTGGCCAACTGGGTGGCCGTGCCTGCCACCACGAGTTGATCCGTGTAGAGCGGATGGGTCTCCAGCCCGCTGGTGTCGACCGCGTCTGACAGCAGGCCCGCATCCAGCTCGCGCGCGTGCAGGGCGGCCAGGATGTCGGCGCTGGCGAGTTCGCGCAGGTCCAGGTCGATGTCGGGGTGGTCAGTCAGGAAGGCGCCCAGAACCTCGGGCAGCCAGTCGCGCAGGGCGGCGGTGTTGGCGGCCAGCCGGATGCGGCCGCGCAGCCCGCGCGAGTAGGGCGCCAGGGCATGGCGCAGGCGCTCTGCCTCCTGCAGCAACGCGCGGGCGTGGGGCAGCAGTTCCTGACCCGCGGCGGTGAGTGCCATGCCTCGGCGCGAGCGCTGCAGCAGTGTCACGCCCAGTTGCTGCTCCAGCTCCCGCAGCCGGGTGCTGGCGGCGGCCAGCGACAGATGTACCCCACGCGCGCCTGCGGTGAGCGAGCCGCCGTCCACCACCGAAAGGAAAAGCGCCAGGCTGCGTGGATCGATGTGTGGGGTGTGCATGCTTTCAAGAATCCGAAGGTTGACATCCGATTTTTGCGATAGGCATGCGGCCGGCCTTTGCCCAGAATGCCGACCATGGACACCTGCTTTTGGCCCGCGCTGTTGATTGTTTTTCTTTTGGCTGGAACGGTCAAGGGCTTGGCTGGTTTTGGCTTGCCCACCGTGACGGTGGCCCTGATGGCACTCGTCGTGTCACCCGTGGCGGCCGCTGCCGTGATGCTGATTCCTTCGTTTTTGACGAACCTCTGGCAGTATGCCCGTGGCGTGGATCGCTGGCCACTCCTGCGGCGCCTGCTGGGCCTGAACGTGGGCATCGTGGCCGGCACTTGTTGGGGTTTTCTGCCGGGGCTGGCGCAGGCGCGGGAGGGCACACGGCTCTTGATCGGGGCGGTGCTGCTGGTCTATGGCCTGCTGGGCTTGCTGCGCTGGCGACCACCCGCGCCCGGTCGGCACGAGTGGTGGTTGGGGCCCTGGGTCGGCTACCTGGGTGGTGCGCTGTCGGCGGCCAGCGGCATCTTCGTGGTGCCAGTCATCATGTACTTGCAGTCCCTGGCCCTGCGCAAGGAGGCGCTGCTGACGGCCTTGGGCCTGTGCTTTTCGGTGGCCACGCTGGCGCTGGGCACCGAGGTGGCAGATGCGGTACGGGCACGGCCCGAACTCATCCTGGCGTCGCTGCTGGCGCTGGGCCCGGCCCTGCTGGGCATGGAGCTGGGCCGGCGCCTGCGCCAGCGGCTGGGTGAGATGGCCTTCCAGCGGGCCTTCATGGCCGCCATCAGCACGCTGGGCGCCTACCTGCTGTGGCAGGCACAGCGCTGAAGCGCCGGTCACACCTCGCTTTTGAGCACGTCCAGCAGTTCGGTCTCGATCTCGATCTGCGTCTTGTTGTGCTGCAGCTGCACGCCGGCGATCAGGAAGGTGTCTTCCACCCGCTCGCCCAGGGTGGTGACCTTGGCCAGCTGCAAGTTGATGCCGTGGCGGGCCAGCACGCGGGCGATGCTGTAGAGCAGGCCGGTGCGGTCGCTGGCCGAGACGCTGAGCAGCCAACGCTGGGCTTTTTCATCCGGGCGCAGGTCCACGCGCGGGATGACCGGGAAACTCTTGACGCGCCGCGACAGCCGGCCCCGGCTGGGGGGGGGCAGTTCACCGTGGTGCTCGATGGCCTGGGCCAGGCCCGACTCGACCATGCCGATCAGTTCTCTGTAGTGGTCCGACATGGTCGGTGCCACGACCTGGAAGGTGTCGAGCGCGTGGCCGTCGCGGGTGGTGTGGACCTTGGCGTCGAGGATGCTGAAGCCGGCCTGGTCGAAATAGCCGCAGATGCGCACGAACAGGTCGTTTTGGTCGGGGGCGTAGACCAGCACCTGCAGGCCTTCGCTGTCGGGCGAGAGGCGGGCGCGCACGATGGTGCCCTCGAAGGGCTGCTCGGGCGCACGGGCGAGTTCGCGTGAGATCTGGCGCGTGTGCCAGGCGATGTCGCTGGCGTCGTGGCGCATGAAGTAGCTCACGTCGAGCTGGTCCCATAGGGCCTTGTGCGCCTGGTGGGGCAGGGCGTGCAGGGCCACCAGCGTGAGGGCGTCGCGCTTGCGCGACTCGACCACGGCGTCAGGATCGGGCGCCCGCCCGCCCAGGGCGCGCAGGGTGTAGCGGTACAGGTCTTCCAGCAGCCGGGCCTTCCAGGCGTTCCAGACCTTCGGTGACGTGCCCCGAATGTCGGCCACGGTGAGCAGGTAGAGCGCGGTCAGGCGGCGTTCGTTGCCGACGCGCCTGGCGAAGGCGCCAATGACCTCCGGATCGCTGAGGTCGGCCTTCTGCGCGATCTGACTCATGCTCAGGTGCTCCTGCACCAGGAAGGCGATCAGCTCGGCGTCCTCCCGTGCGATGCCGTGCTGGCGGCAGAACACGCGCACATCCTTGGCGCCGAGGTCGGAGTGGTCGCCGCCACGGCCCTTGGCGATGTCGTGGAACAAGGCGGCGATGTAGAGCACCCATGGCTTGTCCCAGCCACCGGCCAGCTGCGAGCAGAAGGGGTATTCGTGGGAGTGTTCGGCGATGAAGAAGCGGCGCACGTTGCGCAGCACCATCAGGATGTGCTGGTCCACCGTGTAGACGTGGAACAGGTCGTGCTGCATCTGGCCGACGATGTTGCGGAACACCCAGAGGTAGCGGCCCAGCACCGAGGTCTGGTTCATCAGCCGCATGGCGTGGGTGATGCCTTCGGGCTCCATCAGGATGCGGCGGAAGGTGGCGCGGTTGACCGGGTCGCTGCGGAACTTCGCGTTCATCACCGGACGCGCGTTGTACAGCGCACGCAGGGTGCGGGCCGACAAGCCCTTGATGCCCACGGTGGTCTGGTAGAGCAGGAAGGTTTCCAGGATGGCGTGCGGCTGCTGCACGTAGAGGTGGTCGCTGGCCACCTCCAGCATGCCGCCCTTGTCAAAGAAGCGCTCGTTGATCGGGCGCAGTTCGGTCGGCCGGGCTTCGTCCTGACGCAGCCGCTCCTCGATGTTGAGCAGCAGAATCTGGTTGAGCTGGGTGACGGCCTTGGCCGCCCAGTAGTAGCGCCGCATCAGCGCTTCGCTGGCGCGGCGCGCCCCGCGGGCGGTGGCACTGCCTTCGGTCGGCACCTGCGGCTTGAGGCCAAAGGAGTCGGCCACCGAGGTCTGCAGGTCGAACACCAGCCGGTCTTCGCGCCGGTGGGCAATCAGGTGCAGGCGCGCCCGGATCAGGCACAGCAAGGCTTCATTGGCCTTGATCTGCCGAGCCTCCAGCGGCGTGGCCAGGCCCTTGCGGGCCAGCTCGTCCCAACTGCGCCCCAGACCGGCGGCCTTGGACACCCACAGGATGATCTGCAGGTCGCGCAGGCCACCTGGCGATTCCTTGCAGTTGGGCTCCAGCGCATACGGCGTGTTTTCGAATTTCTGGTGGCGCTGGCGCAGCTCCAGGCTCTTGGCCACAAAAAATGCCTTGGGGTCCATGGCCTCCGACAGCGCGCGCGACAGGGCCACGAAGCGCGAACGCTGCCCCACGATCAGGCGGCATTCGAGCAGCGAGGTCTGCACCGTCACGTCCTTGGTGGCTTCGTCCACGCATTCGGCCACGGTGCGCACGCTGGAGCCGATGTCCAGTCCCAAGTCCCAGCAGGTGCCGATGAAGGCCTCTATGCGGGCCTTGAGCGCTTCGTCGGTGTCCGGCCGGGCATGGTCGGGCAGCAGCAGCAGCACGTCCACGTCGGAATGGGGGAACAGCTCGCCACGGCCATAGCCGCCCACGGCCACCAGCGAAAAATCGGCCCCGAAACCGGCCCGCTGCCACAGCCGCATCAGGGCTTGGTCGGTCAGCCGGGCCAGGGCGTGCAAGGCCGTGCGCACGCCACGCGCGCTGCTGCCCGACTGGGCCAGCCGCTCGAACACGGCGGCTTTTTCATGCTTGTGGTGCTGGCGCAGCGTGGCCAGGTCGATGTCGGCAGCCAGCGCGGGCATGTCGGCGGATCAGGCGGTCGCGGCGGTGGGCTGGCCCACGAAGGCCGGCGGCGGCGGGCAGCCCTCGGACAAGGTCATGACCTCGTAGCCGGTCTCGGTCACCAGCACCGTGTGTTCCCACTGGGCCGACAGCGAGCGGTCCTTGGTGATGATGGTCCAGCCGTCGTTGCCCAGCTCGCGCACTTCGCGGCGGCCCAGGTTGATCATGGGCTCGATGGTGAAGGTCATGCCCGGCACCAGCTCCACCCCGGTACCGGGGCGGCCATAGTGCAGGACCTGGGGGTCTTCGTGGAAGTTCTGGCCGATGCCGTGGCCGCAGAACTCGCGCACCACCGAAAAACCGTGGCCCTCGGAGAAGGTCTGGATGGCGTGGCCGATGTCGCCCAGGCGGATGCCGGGCTTGACCATGGCGATGCCCTTCCACATGGCTTCGAAGGTGAGGTGGCACAGGCGCTTGGCCGCGATGGAGCATTCGCCGACCAGGAACATGCGGCTGGTGTCGCCGTACCAGCCGTCCTTGATGACGGTCACGTCGACGTTGACGATGTCGCCCTTCTTGAGCGGCTTGTCGTTGGGGATGCCGTGGCAGACCACGTGGTTGACCGAGGTGCACAGGTGGGCCGGGTAGGGCGGATAGCCCCCGGGCTGGTAGCCGATGGTGGCGGACACCGAACCCTGGCGCTGCATGACCTCCGAGGCGATGCGGTCGATCTCCTTGGTCGTGATGCCAGGCACGATCAGCGGCGTGAGGTGGTCCAGGACCTCAGCGGCCAGCCGGCCCGCCAGGCGCATGCCGGCCACACCGGCCGCATCCTTGTAAGTGATGTTCATGGGGCGGGATTATCGCAGTTGCCATCCCGCCACGTGGCGGGCCGGTGGGGTGTCCCTGGAGGCCCGTGGGCCTCCAGGTCGTTTCGCTGCGCGCCTTTTCCTGCCGATGTTTGACAAAAGTTTGGCTTTCAAATTTAACAAAGTCAGGCCCGCGGTGGAATAATTCCGCCACGGCTTCCGGTGGTCCCGCGAGGGTCTGACCGGCAGCCGAGCAAGACAAGAAGGCAGGGAGGAAGAACAATGTCAAAGATGTTTGTGAGTCTGGCGGGCGTGTTGTCGGTGGTGCTGGTGCAGCAACTGGCGGGGTGCAGCGCCGACGTGGCGGCGTCGGAGCCGGCGTCGGGTGACAAGCTGTGGAACGGTTACCACGCCGACATCCGCCTGATCGTCTACGACGACATGAACCCCAACTTCAACAAGCGCAAGGTGGCGTATACGGACAACCTGTCCACCGCCAGCGACACCGTGAAGGCCATGGTCAACGGGCTCGCGCCCACGTCCCAGAACCTGCATTGCAGCGAGGATGGCAAGGTCTACGTCATCGAAATCACGGAAGCCGGCACCAAGCGCAAATACGCCAGCCACAACAACTGGTGCAAGGGCGGGGTGAACTATGCCGGTTACGTGACCGCCGAAACCCTGGGCCATCTGGCGCAGGTCATGGGCGAAAGCCGGCCGAACTGAGCCCGAGGTCACGGGACGGCCCGGGGCACGGGCTAAAATCCGGGGTTCTCAGCGGTGGCCCGGCGGCGGCGGCCGCAGTCATTCAGGCCACCACCGTGACCCTTCATATTTCCTTCTTCGATGGCGGCGACGCCCTCAGCGGCTTTCGCGTCCAGCAACTGCTTCCCCGCCTGCAAGGCATACACGAGCGCATCACGGGCATTTCGGCCCGTTTTGTCCATCTGGTGGCCAGCAGCGAGCCCCTGACCCCGGCACAAGGCGCACAACTCGCTGCCTTGCTGACCTACGGCGAACCCTATGGCGGCCCCCTGGACGGCGAGCGCCTGGTGGTCACGCCCCGTTTCGGCACCGTGTCGCCCTGGGCGTCCAAGGCCACCGACATCGCGCACAACTGCGGCATCGCGCTCAAGCGGGTCGAGCGCATCACCGAATTCCACGTGGCGCTGAAGAACCCCTTGCTGGGCAAGGCCGCTCTCAGCGAGGCCCAGCGCGCCGCCGTGGCCGCGCTGCTGCACGACCGCATGACCGAGAGTGTGGTCAACAGCCGGGAAGATGCCCAGGCCCTGTTCACCGAATTGCAGCCGGCCCCCATGGAACACGTGGACGTGCTGGCCGGCGGACGCGCGGCGCTGGAGGCCGCCAACACCGCCTGGGGCCTGGCCCTGGCCGACGACGAGATCGACTACCTGGTGGCGGCCTTCACCGGCCTGAAGCGCAACCCGACCGACGTCGAGCTCATGATGTTCGCCCAGGCCAACAGCGAACACTGCCGCCACAAGATCTTCAACGCGCAGTTCACGATCGACGGTGTGCCGCAGGACAAGAGCCTGTTCGGCATGATCCGCCACACCCACCAGACCAGCCCGCAGCACACCATCGTGGCGTACTCGGACAACGCCTCCATCATGGAAGGCCACCACCTGGAGCGTTTTGTCGCTCGCGCCGGTGGCGACACCGCGCCGGCCTACCAGGCCGAGGCCGCGCAGCACCACATCCTGATGAAGGTGGAGACCCACAACCACCCGACCGCCATTTCGCCTTTCCCCGGTGCCTCCACCGGCGCGGGCGGCGAGATCCGCGACGAGGGCGCGACCGGCCGCGGCTCCAAGCCCAAGGCCGGCCTGACCGGCTTCACCGTCTCCAAGCTCTGGGGTGGCCTGAGCGACCAGCCCGGCGGCAAGCCCGAGCACATCGCCAGCCCGCTGCAGATCATGACCGAGGGCCCGCTGGGCGGCGCGGCCTTCAACAACGAGTTCGGCCGACCCAACCTGCTGGGCTACTTCCGCGAATACGAACAGGACGTGGGCGGCGTGGTGCGCGGCTACCACAAGCCCATCATGATCGCGGGTGGCCTGGGCCAGATCGACGCTGGCCAGACCAAGAAGATCGATTTCCCGGCCGGCACGCTGCTGATCCAGCTCGGCGGCCCGGGCATGCGCATCGGCATGGGCGGTGGCGCGGCCAGCTCCATGGCCACCGGCACCAACGCGGCGGAACTGGACTTTGATTCCGTGCAGCGCGGCAACCCCGAGATCGAGCGCCGCGCGCAGGAGGTCATCAACCACTGCTGGGCGCAGGGCGACAAGAACCCGGTGCTGTTCATCCACGACGTGGGCGCGGGTGGCCTGTCCAACGCCTTCCCCGAGCTGACCAACGACGCTGGCCGGGGCGCACGCTTCGACCTGCGCGCCGTGCCGCTGGAAGAGAGCGGTCTGGCACCCAAGGAAATCTGGTGCAACGAGAGCCAGGAGCGTTACGTGCTGGCCATCGCGCCCGAGTCCCTGGAACAGTTCAAGGCCTTCTGCGAGCGTGAGCGTTGCCCGTTCTCTGTCGTCGGCGTCGCCACAGAAGAACGCCACCTGTCGCTGGTGGACGAGGGCAACGAAAGCCCTGTCAACATGCCGATGGACGTGCTGCTGGGCAAGCCGCCCAAGATGCACCGCGACGTCAAGACGGTGCAACGCCAGTTCCAGCCCATGGACCTCACCGGCGTCGACCTGCAAAAGGCCGTGATCGACGTGTTGAGCCACCCGACCGTGGCCTCCAAACGTTTCCTGGTCACCATCGGCGACCGCACCGTGGGTGGCCTGACCCACCGCGACCAGATGGTGGGCCCCTGGCAGGTGCCGGTGGCCGACTGCGCCGTGACCCTGGCCGACCACGCCGGGTTTGCCGGCGAAGCCATGAGCATGGGCGAGCGCACGCCGCTGGCGTCCATCAACGCTGCGGCGTCGGGGCGCATGGCGGTGGCCGAAGCCATCACCAACCTCCTGGCCGCGCCCATCGAGCTGCCACGCGTCAAGCTGTCCGCCAACTGGATGGCGGCCTGTGGCGAACCCGGTGAGGACGCCGACCTCTACGCCACCGTCAAGGCCGTGGGCATGGAGCTGTGCCCGGCGCTGGACGTGTCAGTGCCGGTGGGCAAGGACAGCCTGTCCATGCGCACCCAGTGGCAGGCCGATGGCGACAAGAAAAAGGTCACCTCGCCGGTGAGCCTGATCGTCACCGCCTTTGCCACGCTGGCCGACGTGCGGGGCACGCTCACGCCGCAGCTTGATGCGCAGGAAGAAGACACCACCCTGGTGCTGATCGACCTCGGCCGGGGCCGCAACCGCATGGGCGGCAGCGTGTTGGGCCTGACCCTGGGCCAGCCGGGCGACGAGGTGCCCGACCTCGACGACCCGCAGGAACTCATTCACCTGGTGAAGGCCGTCAATGCACTGCGCGCCCAGGGCCAGATCCTGGCCTACCACGACCGCAGCGACGGCGGCCTGCTGGCCACGGTGGCTGAAATGGCCTTTGCCGGCCACGTGGGTGTGGCGCTGAACATCGACATGCTGGTCACCGAGGGCGACGGCATCGCCGACAGCCGAGCCGAATACGGCGACGCCAAGAACTGGGCCAAGCAGGTCAGCGCCCGCCGCGAAGAGCTGACCGTGAAGGCCTTGTTCAGCGAAGAGCTGGGCGTGGTGCTGCAGGTGCGCACCGCCGAGCGCAACGCCGTGATGGCCACGCTGCGCGAGCACGGCCTGAGCAAACACAGCCACTTCATCGGCAAGACGCGTCCCGTGTCGTCGGGCATGGACGTGGGCAAGGGCCAGCTGCAGGTCTGGCGGGACACCCAGGCGGTGTTCAGCGCCTCCCTGTTCGACCTGCACCAGGTCTGGGACAGCGTGAGCTGGAAGATCAACCAGCAGCGCGACAACCCGGCCTGTGCCGACGCCGAACACGCGGCGGCGGGCCTGGACCAGGATCCGGGTCTGCACGTGGCGCTGAGCTTCGACCCGTCGGACAACGTGGCCGCGCCCTTCCTGAACCTGGCGCGCCCCAAGGTCGCCATCCTGCGCGAGCAGGGCGTCAACTCCCATGTGGAGATGGCCTACGCCTTCACCCAGGCCGGCTTTGAAGCCTTTGATGTGCACATGACCGACCTGCAGACCGGTCGTGCCCGGCTGGCCGACTTCAAGGGCGTGGTCGCCTGCGGCGGCTTCAGCTACGGCGACACGCTGGGCGCGGGCATCGGCTGGGCTCGCTCCATCACCTTCAACCCGGTGTTGTCCGAGCAGTTCCAGGGTTTCTTCGGTCGCGCCGACACCTTCGGCCTGGGCGTGTGCAACGGCTGCCAGATGTTCGCCGAGCTGGCCGACATCATCCCCGGCGCGCAAGCCTGGCCCCGTTTCACCACCAACCGGAGCGAACGCTTCGAAGCGCGTCTGTCGATGGTTGAAGTGCTCGACTCGCCGAGCCTGTTCCTGCACGGCATGGCCGGCAGCCGCCTGCCGATCGCCGTGGCGCACGGCGAGGGCTATGCCAACTTCAAGCACCGTGGCGACCCGGCCCAGGCCATTGCCGCCATGCGCTTTGTGGACAACACCGGCGCGCCGACCGAGCTGTACCCGTTCAACCCCAACGGCAGCCCGGGCGGCCTGACCGCGGTGACCACGCTTGATGGCCGCTTCACGGCCATGATGCCCCACCCCGAGCGTGTCTTCCGCAACATCCAGATGAGCTGGACCAGCGGCGACAGGAACGCCCTGAGCCCCTGGATGCAGATCTGGCGCAACGCCCGCCGTTGGGTGGGCTGAGCGTGCCGCTGCACATGCGGCTGGACCCCGGCACCGTTGAAGCCTTCGCCCGCGACGGCGCCGTGGTCGTACGCGGCGCGCTCCAGCCCAGCGACCTGGCCTTGCTGGAGCAGGGCATCGAGCACAACCTCGCCCACCTGAGCCCGCTGGCCCTGGTGGCCAGCGAGCCCGACGACCCGGGGCGATTCGTCGAGGACTTCTGCACCTGGCAGGGCAACCCGGCCTACCGGCGCATCCTGCTCGACTCGGCCCTGCCGCAGATCGCCGCGCAGCTGATGCAGAGCCAGACCGCGCGCCTGTACCACGACCACCTGCTGGTCAAGGAAGCCGGCACGCGCCAGCCCACGCCCTGGCACCAGGACCAGCCCTACTACAACGTGAGCGGCCGCCAGAACGTCAGCTTCTGGATACCCGTGGACCCGGTGCCACTGGCCAGCACGCTGCGCTTCGTGGCGGGGTCGCACGCCGGCACCTGGTACATGCCGCGCACCTTCCGCGATCAACAGGCCAAGTGGTTCCCCGAGGGTGCCCTGGCCGAGCTGCCGCCGATCGACGCCGAACCCGAACGCTACCGCCAACTGGGCTGGGCGCTGGCACCGGGCGATCTGGTGGCCTTCCAGATGCTCACGCTGCACGCGTCCAGCGGCACCGCCCCAGGGCAGCGCCGCCGCGTGTTTTCGGCCCGTTACCTGGGCGACGACAGCCGCCACGCGCCGCGCGCCTGGCGGACCTCACCACCTTTTCCTGGTCTGACGGAACGCTTGCCCGATGGCGCGCCCATGGATGACCCCCTGTTTCCGCTGGCCTGGCCCCGCACGGCCGGCCCCACCTGACCCCACGGAGCCCCATGGCCAGCAGCCTGCTTGCACTGATCGACGACATCGCCAGCGTGCTCGACGACGTGGCCATCCTGACCAAGGTCGCGACCAAAAAAACCGCCGGTGTCCTCGGTGATGACCTCGCGCTCAACGCCCAGCAGGTCACCGGGGTGAACGCCGACCGCGAACTGCCGGTGGTCTGGGCGGTGGCCAAGGGTTCGCTGCTCAACAAGGCCATCCTGGTGCCAGCGGCGCTGCTCATCAGCGCCTTCGCCCCCTGGCTGGTGACACCCTTGCTGATGCTGGGCGGCGCCTTCCTCTGCTTCGAGGGCTTCGAGAAGCTGGTGCACAAGTTCCTGCACCGTGCCGAGGACGACGCCCAGCACCACGAACAACACGTGGCGGCCCTGTCCAATGCCGAGGTCGACATGGTGGCCTTCGAGCGCGACAAGGTCAAAGGCGCGGTCCGCACCGACTTCATCCTCTCGGCCGAAATCATCGCCATCACCCTTGGCACCGTGGCGGCCGCGCCCTTTGGCACCCAAGTCGCGGTGCTGGTGGGCATCGCCATCCTCATGACGGTGGGCGTCTACGGTCTGGTGGCCGGTATCGTCAAGCTCGACGATGCCGGCCTGCACCTGAGCCGCTCGGCGTCCAGCGCCCTGCAGGCCCTGGGGCGGGGCATCCTGCGGGTCGCGCCCTGGCTGATGAAGGCGCTGTCGGTGGCTGGCACGGCCGCCATGTTCCTGGTCGGTGGCGGGATCCTGTCGCACGGCCTGCCTTTCCTGCACCACGCCAGCGAGGCGGTGACCGCCGCCGTCGGTCCGGGCCTGGCCTGGCTCGCGCCCACGCTGTTCGACGCCGTGGTCGGCTTGGTGGCGGGCGCCCTGGCGCTGCTGGCTGTGACGGCCGTCTCCGCCTTGCGCAAGTAAATCAGCTTTTTATTGTGCTTCGCACCACCCGCTGCTCATGAAACGGTCGAACCGGGGGACACCGCCGGGCCGGCTTGGCCGGACGGCTGGTGTCGCCCCTTGAGGGGGATGCGGCCACGCGCAGCGGGCAAGCGACGGGGTGGTCTGTTTCAGTGCGGCGACACCGCCGTGGGCCGGGTGCGGTAGAAGGTCAGCGGGCTTTCGGCCGCGGCGTTGAGCACCGAACGCTTGATCTTACCCACCACGTGCATCTCGCAGGGCTTGCAGTCGAAGCGCAGGGTGAGCTTTTCCTTGCCGTTGATGAGTTGCATGGGCTCGGCGCGCACGGTGCCTTGCACGCCGGTCACGCCCTTGGCCTGCTTGGGGCACAGGCTCAGGCTGAAGCGCACGCAGTGTTTGGTGATCATCAGGCTGACCTCGCCGTGCTCCTCGTGGCTTTCGTAGGCCGCGGCAATCACCTTGACGCCGTGTTTGGCGTAGAAGTCGTGTGCCTTCTGGTTGAAGACGTTGGCCAGGTAGCTCAGGGTGTCCTCGGGGTAGGGCACCGGCGGATGCACAGGCTGGGCACGCGGCAGGCGCAACAGCCCGGCGGCGCGGGCGGTTTCGAGCGCTGCCACGGCGTCGCGGCGCAGTGCGTTGGCTTGCGAGGCCGGCACGAACCAGGGCTGGCCGAGGTCCAGCGACACGTCCAGCGGCGCGAACACGGTGTCGCCCAGGCGGGCCAGGTTGTCTTGCAGCTTGGCGCGGGCCTGCGTGGCGTCCTTGGCCATCTGCAGCGGGCCGGGCAGGGTGGCGTTGCCCTGGAAGCCATCCTCGTCGGTCAGCGTCAGCACCAGTCCACCATCGGCATCGGCCAGCCGCACCCACACGTTGATGTGGCGTTCGGCCGACTTTTTCTCCAACGCGCGCACCCATTCCATGTCGCGGTTGCGGTTGACCTCGGTGCCTTTGCGCAGGTCCTTGAAGCCCGCCATCGGGTCCTTGGGAAAGACCGCCCAGTGACCGACCTTGCCGGCCACGGGCTCGCAGCGGTTGGTCTGCAGGCCCACCAGTTCCTTTTGCAGGTCGTGGTAGCACAGGCCATCGCCGTTGTGGAGCACGGTCTCGGGTGAGTTGGTTTCGATTTCCAGGTGGTCGGGCGCCACCCGCGTGACCCAGCCGATGGCCTGGCCCGGGTTCTTGGGCGTGTCGAAGGCGCCGATGTCGTCCTGGCGGCCCTGCACGAAGTAATCGGTGAACTCGCGGTTGAAGTTCTGGTTGGGGTCGGGGGTGAAGCTGAAGCGGGTCTGGCCGCTGGAGGCGCGGGCCAGCTCGGGGCGCTCTTCCAGGATCTCGTCGAACAGGGTGCGGTAGTGGGCCGTGATGTTCTTCACGTAGCCCAGGTCCTTGTAGCGGCCCTCGATCTTGAAACTGCGCACGCCGGCGTCGATCAGGGCGCGCAGGTTGTCGCTCTGGTTGTTGTCCTTCATCGACAGGACGTGTTTTTCGTGCGCGACGATGCGTCCCTGGCTGTCCTTGACCTCGTAGGGCAGGCGGCAGGCCTGCGAGCAGTCGCCGCGGTTGGCGCTGCGCCCGGTGTGGGCGTGGCTGATGAAACACTGGCCGCTGTAGGCGACACACAGGGCGCCGTGGATGAAAAATTCGATCACGCTGCGCTGTGGATCGGTGGCGGCACGGATGGCGGCGATCTGCTGCAGCGTGAGTTCGCGCGCCAGCACCAGCTGGCTCAGGCCGGCATCCTGCAGGAAACGGGCCTTTTCAGGCGTGCGGATGTCGGTCTGGGTGCTGGCGTGCAGCTGGATGGGCGGCAGGTCCAGCTCCAGCAGGCCCATGTCCTGGATGATCAGCGCGTCGACCCCGGCCTCATACAGCTGCCAGATCTGCCGGCGCGCCGGCTCCAGCTCGTCGTCGCGCAGGATGGTGTTGACGGTGCAGAAGATGCGGCTGTGGAAGCGGTGGGCGTGTTGCACCAGCCGCGCCAGGTCGCTCACGCTGTTGTCGGCGCTGGTGCGCGCGCCAAAGGAGGGGCCGCCGATGTAGACGGCGTCGGCGCCATGGTTGATGGCTTCGATGCCGATGTCGGCGGTGCGGGCAGGTGACAGCAGTTCGAGCTGGTGGGGCAACATAATCCGGAGCTGTTTTCACAGCCAAGCGACAAAGGACGAATTTTCCATGAAACGCCAGGATTTCCGCTTTTTCCACCGCATGCGCGTGCGCTGGGCCGAGGTGGACATGCAAAAAATCGTGTTCAACGCGCATTACCTGATGTATTTCGACACCGCCATCACCGAGTACTGGCGGGCCATCGCGCTGCCCATGGAGGAAGTCTTTGCCCAGCTCGGTGGCGAGCTGTACGTGAAAAAGGCCACGGTCGAGTTCAACGCCTCGGCCGCCATGGACGACCAGATCGACGTGGCCTTGCGCTGCGAGCGCATCGGCAACTCGTCGATGCAGTTTGTGGGCGCCATCTTTCGCGGCGAGCAGCACCTGATCTCGTCCGAGATCATCTACGTTTTTGCCGACCCGATCAGCCAGACCTCACGGCCCGTGCCCGAGGTGCTGCGCGCCGTCTTCCTGGGTTATGAGGCCGGCGAGCCCATGGTCACCCTGAAGGTCGGTGGCTGGGACGAGCTGGGGGCCGACGCGGCGCAGGTGCGCAACGAGGTGTTCGTCGAGGAGCAGAAGATCCCCAAGGAACTGGAGTGGGACGCGGCCGATGCCGATGCGGTGCATGCCGTGGCCTACAACCGCATGGGCACGCCGCTGGCCACGGGCCGCTACCTGCCTTATCAGCGCGATGTGCGGCCTGGCGTGGTCAAGGTCGGGCGCATGGCCGTCAAGCGGGTGATCCGTGGTTCTGGCGTGGGGCGCGACGTGCTGTTTGCCTTGATGGACGCGGCCCGCGCGCGGGGCGAACACGAGGTGGTGCTGCACGCGCAGCGCAGCGCGGAGGGCTTCTACGCCCGCCTGGGCTACACGCTCAACGGCGAACCCTTCGAGGAAGCCGGCATCCCCCACATCGAGATGCACATGCGCCTGTAGGTGCTGTGGGCCAGCGGCCAGCGGCTGTCGGTCGCGTGGGCCGGCGCGGTGGCGCCGCTGCGGTCGTGGCTCCACTCTTCCATCACCACCTCGTCGTCGCTGGCCTGCAGCAGCAGGCTGCTGCGGGTGCCATAGCGGCGCTCGGCGTAGTCCACGAAGGGGCTGGACAAGGCCTGTTCCCACACACGCGGCGCACCGGTGTGTGGCAGGGCATCCACAGGTGCCTGGCGGCGGTCGAGCAGAGTGGCCAGCAGAGGCTGGCGCCAGTCGGACGGCAGCGCGTCAGCGGCGCGATCCACCACCGAGGCCATGGCCTGCTTGAGCCGCAGGGTCTTGGGCCAGGGGGTGTCCAGGGCGGCGTTGGACAGACCATACACGCCGGGCGCCAGTGTGCGCGACACCAGGCCGGGCGCCAGCTGCGTGGCGCCGTCGGCAGGGCGGTTGCTGAGCCAGACCCAGTCGCCCCGACGCAGGTCACCGAGCACCAGGTTGAAGCCGCTGTAGCGCTCGGCCGCGATGCCCTGGGCAAAGTCTGGCCAGGCCTGGTCGCCCTGCAGCCAGCCGGTCACCAGCTCGCCGCGGCTCTGGGGCGTGTTGCCCACCAGCGCCTCGCGCACATTGGTCAACATGGCCACCCGTCCAGCCGGTGTCACACCCAGCCAAGTGCCGCCCGCGTGCAGGTCGCGCCCGGCCACCACGGGTGTCCCGTTGTCCAGCCGCCAGGCGTGCAGTGGCTGGGTCGGGCGGTCCAGGTGTTCATCGCGGTTGGCGGCCACCAGCAGGCGGCAGCCGGGCATTGCGTCCAGCGCAAAAACGATCAGGCACATGGGCGCAGCGTCAGATGTCGTCGCGCAGCGGGTAGGGCAGGGGCAGCAACTGCAACGCCGGACCATCGGCCGCCGCCAGGGTCAGCGCCTGGCCATCGGCGGCGCTGATCTGCATGGACACGACGGCATCAAACCCGGCCACCGGGTGGGGCGCGGCGGCCACCACCGTGCCGGTGGGCTGCTCGGCATCGCTGGCATGGAACACGTCCTGGCCCACGGCCATGGGCGCGTCTGCGTGGGCCAGGTAGGCGCGGCGCTTGAGGGTGCCGCGAAACTGGCTGCGGGCCACCACCTCCTGGCCGGGGTAGCAGCCCTTCTTGAAGTTCACGCCATCGACCGATTCGTAGTTGAGCATCTGCGGCACAAAGGCCTCGACCACCGGCGCCGACAGGTCGGCCACGCCGCTGCGCACGGCCAGCCACTGCCACAGGGCCGGGTCCAGCGCGGGCAGGGCGGGCGCCGCAGCCTCGACCGGCGCCACCCACAGGGCGCGTGCACGGCCTTCGGCCGGCATCAGCCGGACCACGCTGGCCTCGCCATCGTCCTGCTTGGACCAGGCGGTGGCCGGCCAGCCCGCGCCGTCGCCCACCAGGCCGTACACCGCCAGTTCGGCGCTGGCGTCGCTGAGCTTGGCCTTGGCCCGCAGCACGAACATGGACAGGCGCTTGAGCGTGGGGGCCAGCAGGTCCTGGGCGCAGACCAGCCAGACTTCGGTGTGGCTGCGCTTGAAGCCGACAAAACTCGCCAGCATGCGGCCCTTGGCGGAGCAAAAGGCGGCCAGGCGGGCCTGTGACAGGCCCAGCAGGGCAAAGTCCTGCGTCAGCTGGCCGTGCAGAAAGCTGGCGGCGTCCTCGCCCACGACCCGGATCACCCCCAGTTGCGGCAGGCGCGCGGCGCCCGACACGGTGCTGGCGTCAAAGGTGGGTAGAGGGAGCAGGGGGGCGCTGGTGACGGTCATTCGAAGGTCCTCTTATATGATTTGCGACTCCTATTTTCCCAAAGGTGCCCGGACCGTGCTGAGAGTGTTGAAAAGGCTGCTGCTGTCGGCCCTGTTGGTGGCCCTGCTGGCAGCGGCCTGGGGCACGTGGTGGTGGCACAAGCCGCTGACGCTGCGACTGCCCGCGGACCAGGGCGTGCTGGACGTCCTGGTGCCGCCCGGCACCTCTGGGGCCGGCATCGCCCGGGCCCTGGTGGACGCCGGGGTGGACTCGCCCGCGTGGCTGCTGCAAGTGGCGTGGCGCATCTCGGGCGCGGCCACACGCATCAAGGCCGGCAGCTACGAGATCGCGCCCGGCGACACGCCGGCCTCGGTGCTGGCCATGCTGGTGCGCGGCGAACAGGCCCTGCGCCAGGTGACCCTGGTCGAGGGCTGGACCTTCCGCCAGGTGCGCGCCGCGCTGCAATCGGCCGAACACCTGCAGGACGACCTCAAAGGCCTGGGCAATGATGCCCTCATGGCGCGCATCGGCCTGGCCGGTGTGCACCCCGAAGGCCGCTTTTTTCCCGACACCTACCGCTACCCCAAGCGCTCGCCGGCGTCGGCCGTGCTCAGGCAGGCGGCGCAGGCCATGCAGCAGCAGCTGGACACCGCCTGGGCCCAGCGGGCGCCGGACACGCCGCTGAAAACCCCCACCGAGGCCCTGATCCTGGCCAGCATCGTGGAAAAAGAAACCGGCCAGGCCAGCGACCGTGGCCAGGTGGCCGGTGTGTTCAGCAACCGGCTGCGCATCGGCATGCGCCTGCAGACCGACCCCAGCGTGATCTATGGACTGGGCGAGCGTTTTGACGGCAACCTGCGCCGGCGCGACCTGGAGGCCGACACGCCCTACAACAGCTACACCCGCGCCGGACTGCCGCCCACGCCGATCGCCATGCCGGGCAAGGCCGCGCTGCTGGCCGCCGTGCGCCCGGCCAACACCCAGGCCCTGTATTTTGTGGCGCGTGGCGACGGCAGCAGCCAGTTCAGCGCCACACTCGACGACCACAACCGCGCCGTGCGCGAATTCCAACTGAAGCGTTGAGCCCAACCACCATGCCCACAGACGGACTTTTCATCAGCTTCGAAGGCATTGACGGCGCCGGCAAGTCGACCCACATCGACGCCCTGGCCGCCGCGCTGCGTGCCCAGGGCCGCACGGTGACGCTGACCCGCGAGCCCGGCGGCACGCCGCTGGCCGAAAAGCTGCGCGCCCTGCTGCTGCACGACGCCATGGACCCGCTGTGCGAAGCGCTGCTGATGTTCGCCGCCCGGCGCGACCACCTGCAGCAGGTCATCGAGCCGGCGCTGGCGCGTGGCGACGCGGTGTTGTGCGACCGCTTCACCGACGCCACCTTCGCCTACCAGGGCCACGGGCGTGGCTTCGATCTCGCCACCCTGACAACGCTGGAGCGCTGGGTGCAGACCACGCCCCAAGGCCGGTTGCGCCAGCCCGACCTCACGGTCTGGTTCGACCTGGCACCCGAGGTCGCGGCCCGGCGCCTGGCCGGTGCGCGTGTGCCCGACAAGTTCGAGTCCCAGCCGGTCGAGTTTTTCCGCCGCGTCGCCGCGGGCTACGCCCAGCGCCTGGCCGATGACCCGGTGCGCTTCGCCCGCATCGCGGCCGACCAGCCGCTGGACGCGGTGCGCGCCGACGTGATGGCGGCCTGCGGCCGCCAGGCCTGGTGGCGCGAGGTGGCGGCATGAGCGCGCCCCAACTGGCGCCCTGGCTGCAGAGCCAGTTGCAAGAGCTGCTGCAGCAACGCGGCCATGCGCTGCTGCTCACCGGACCGTCCGGCCTGGGGCAGTACCCGCTGGCACTGGCCCTGGCCAGCGCCTGGCTGTGCGAGCAGCCGACAGCGCAGGGCGCCTGTGGCCAGTGCGGCAGCTGCCACGCCATCGCCGTGCGCACCCATGCCGACCTGTGTGTGCTGCTGCCCGAAACCCTGGCCATGGAACTGGGCTGGCCGCTGGACGAAAAAACGCAGGACCGCATCGACAAGAAAGAGATCAAGGCCAGCCGCCTGATCCGGGTCGAGGCGGCGCGCGAGGCGGTGGCCTTCACCCAGTACACCCGCTCGCGCGGCGACACCAAGGTGGTGCTGATCTACCCGGCCGAGCGCATGAACATCGAGGCCGCCAACACCTTGCTCAAGACGCTGGAGGAGCCGGTGGGCGCGGTGCGTTTCATCCTCGCCACCGAAGCGGCCCACCAGTTGTTGCCCACCATACGCAGCCGCTGCCAGAGCCACGCGCTGGCCTGGCCCGATGTGGCGCAGGGCCTGGCCTGGCTGCAGCAGGTCACCGGTGCCGACGCCGCCAGCGCCGAGGTCTGGTGGTCGGCCGCTGGCGGCCGGCCCGACGACGCCCTGGTCTGGGCCCAGGCCGGCCTGTCGGCCGACACCTGGCAGCGCCTGCCCAAGGCCATGGCGCGGGGTGATCTGTCGGCCATGGGCGACTGGCCACCGGCGCGCCAGCTGGAGGTGCAGCAAAAACTGTGTCACGACCTGATGGCGGTGCGCAGCGGCGGCGGCCCGCGGTTTTTTGCCGCCCCACAACTGCCACCGGCCCCCGACATGGCGGCTCTGGCGCGCTGGTCGCGTGAGCTGTCAGCCAGTGCCCGCAGCGTGGAACACCCCTTCAACGCCGGCCTGATGCTGGAGGCCTGGGCGGCGCGCGCGCGCGCTGCCCTGTCGCCATCGGGTGCGCTCACCGCGTAAACTCGCGCCCATGAACGCGCCCGAGTCCCTGCCCCAACCCACCGACGCCGCTGGCGCCGGCGACGGGGCACCGGCCTCTGGCGACACGCCGTTTGTGCGCCCCACCGTCATCCAGTTGTCCATCAAGGAAAAGGGCGCCCTGTACGCCGCCTACATCCCCATGTTCACCGAGGGCGGCATTTTTGTGCCGTCAACCAAAAACTACCGCCTGGGGCAGGACGTCTACGTGCTGCTGACGCTGCCGGAAGACCTGCAGCGCTACCCCATCGCTGGCAAGGTGGCCTGGATCACACCGGCCCATGCCACTGGCGCGCGCACGCAGGGCATAGGCATCCGTTTCCCCAACGACGAGAAGTCCATGCTGCTCAAGAAGCGCATCGAAGAGATCCTCGGTGCCCACCTTGGCTCCGACCGCGCCACCCAGACCGTCTGACGTTTTTGCCTTGATCACGTGCGGGCCCATGCCCAGCGTGACGACGACCATGTTCACCGACTCCCACTGCCACCTCAATTTTCCCGACTTCAAGGACCAGATGCCCGCCGTGCTCGATGCGATGCGCGAGGCGCGGGTCACGCGCGCCCTGTGCATCTGCACCACGCTGGAAGAGTTTGGCGATGTGCACGCCCTGGCACTGAAGCACGGACACCTCTGGGCCACGGTGGGCGTGCACCCCGACAACGAGGACGTGCTGGAGCCCACGCTGGATGACCTGCTGGAGCGGGCGGCTCTGCCACGGGTGGTGGGCATAGGGGAAACCGGGCTCGACTACTACCGCCTCAACGGCCGCAGCGTGGCCGAGATGGAATGGCAGCGCGAACGCTACCGCCGCCACATCCGTGCCGCGCGCCAGACCGGCCTGCCGCTGGTCATCCACACCCGCAGCGCCAGTGACGACACACTGGCCATCCTGAGGGAGGAGGGGGGTATTGGCGGCGCGAACGCCGCGCGGGGTGTGTTCCACTGCTTCACCGAAACCGCAGACGTTGCACGGGCGGCGCTTGACATGGGTTTTCACATCTCCTTCTCGGGCATCCTGACCTTCAAGAGCGCGGCCGACCTGCGCGAGGTGGCCGCCTTCGTGCCGCTGGACCGCACGCTGATCGAGACCGACAGCCCCTACCTCGCGCCGGTGCCCCACCGTGGCAAGACCAATTCGCCCGCTTACGTGCCCCGGGTGGCCGAGCAGTTGGCGCAGATCAAGGGTTTGGGCGTCGAAGCCGTGGCAGAGGCGACGACCGCCAACTTTCTGTCGCTTTTTGACCGTGTGAATAGCATTTGAACCGCCTGTTCGCGCAGAAATAGGTGAAACCCACATGGGCGCGGGGGGCAAACCCCCGCAAAATCCGCAGGTTCAATCAACGCAGGAGACTTGTGTGCTGATAAAAAGTCAAAAAGACTTCTTTTCCGGACTGATGTTCGCCGTGGTCGGGGGCGGTTTTGCCATCGGCGCGACCGAATACACGGTGGGGCAGGCGTCCCGCATGGGGCCGGGCTACTTTCCCTTGATCCTGGGCATCCTGCTCACCGTTCTCGGTGTGCTGGTGTCCGCCCAGTCCTTCACCTCCCAGGCACCGGACGGCGACAAGATCGGCAAGTGGGCCTGGAAACCGCTGTTCTTCGTGATCGCCGCCAACCTGATTTTCGGCCTGCTGCTGGGTGGCCTGCCCTCCATCGGCTTTCCGTCCTTCGGCCTGATCGCCGCGATCTACGCGCTGGTCTTCGTCGCCAGTCAGGCCGGAGAGAAAGTGCGCATCAAGGAACTGTTCGTTCTCGCCACCATCCTGGCGGTCGGCAGCTACCTGGCCTTCATCAAGCTGCTGAACCTGCAGTTCCCCGTGTGGCCGGCCTTCCTGGTCGGTTGAGACCTACAACAGATTCAAAGAGACACAGATGGAACTGTTCAACAACCTGGCGCTGGGGTTTGGCGTTGCCTTCACCTTCCAGAACCTGATCTATGCCTTCATCGGCTGCCTGCTGGGCACGCTGATCGGTGTGTTGCCCGGCATCGGCCCGGTCGCCACCATCGCCATGCTGCTGCCCGCCACCTACGCGCTGCCCCCGGTGGCCGCGCTGATCATGCTCGGCGGCATCTACTACGGTGCCCAGTATGGTGGCTCGACCACCGCCATCCTGGTCAACCTGCCGGGCGAATCGTCGTCGGTGGTGACCGTGATCGACGGCTATCAGATGGCGCGCAAGGGCAGGGCGGGGCCCGCGCTGGCCGCGGCCGGCCTGGGTTCCTTCTTCGCGGGCTGCGTGGGCACGCTGATCCTGGCCGCCTTCGCGCCGCCGCTGACCGAAGTGGCCTTCAAGTTCGGTCCCGCCGAGTACTTCTCGCTGATGGTGCTGGGCCTGATCGGTGCCGTGGTGCTGGCCTCGGGTTCGCTGCTCAAGGCGGTGGCCATGATCGTGCTGGGCCTGCTGCTGGGCCTGGTCGGTACCGACGTGAACTCGGGCGTGGCACGCTACAGCTTCGGCATCCCCGAACTGACCGACGGCATCAACTTCATCGTGATCGCCATGGGTGTGTTTGGCTACGGTGAAATCGTGAGCAACCTGTCGCAACCCGCAGAAGACCGCGAAGTCTTCACCGGCAAGGTGACCGGCATCTTCCCCACGGGCGAAGACTTCCGCAACATGATTCCCGCCGTGCTGCGCGGCACGGCCCTGGGCTCGGCCCTGGGCATCCTGCCCGGTGGTGGTGCGCTGCTGGCCGCTTTTGCCGCCTATACCATCGAGAAGAAGACCAAGCTGCGCCCGGGCGAAGTGCCCTTCGGCCAAGGCAACATCCGCGGCGTGGCCGCGCCGGAATCGGCCAACAACGCCGGTGCCCAGACCTCCTTCATTCCGCTGCTGACCCTGGGTATTCCGCCCAACGCCGTGATGGCCCTGATGGTGGGTGCGATGACCATCCACAACATCCAGCCTGGCCCCCAGGTGATGACCAGCAACCCCGAGCTGTTCTGGGGCCTGATCGCCTCGATGTGGATCGGCAACGCCATGCTGGTGATTCTGAACCTGCCGCTGATCGGCATGTGGATCAAGCTGCTGACCGTGCCCTACCGCTGGCTGTTCCCGGCCATCGTGCTGTTCTGCGCCATCGGTGTGTACTCCACCAACAACAACACCTTCGACGTCTGGCTGGTCGGTGCCTTTGGCTTCATCGGCTACCTGTTCATCAAGCTGGGGTGTGAACCGGCTCCCTTGCTGCTGGGCTTCATCCTTGGCCCGATGATGGAAGAGAACCTGCGGCGCAGCCTGCTGCTGTCGCGCGGTGACTGGTCGGTGTTTGTCACCCGGCCGCTGTCCGCCAGCCTGCTGGCCGCCGCGCTGCTGCTGCTGATCGTCGTGCTGTCGCCGTCGATCAAGAAGAAACGCGAAGAGGCTTTCGTCGAGGATTGACCTGATGCCAGCCTGTCTGTCCCCAGACATCGAGGGGCCCCTGAAAAGGGGCCCCTTTTTTGCTCGCCGGACCCTGTTGCACGCGTTGGGTGCGGCTGCCGTTTCCGTCTGGATGGGGGAGGCCGGGGCCAACTCGTTCGACGACTTCTTTCGCGCCATCGCCTCGGATTCTCCGCAAGTCCTCCAGGCGCTGGCGGCCCGAGGTTTCGATCTGAACACCCGCAACGACAAGTTCGAGCCGCCCCTGTGGCTTGCCTTGCGTGCCGGTTCACTCAAGGTGGCGGATTTCCTGATCGATCGGCCCGACGTGGACGTGGAGGCGCGCAACGCCAAGGACGAAAGCGCGCTGATGATGGCGGCCCTCAAGGGCCACCTGCCGCAGGCGCAGGCGCTCATACGGCGTGGCGCGCACGTCAACAAGCCCGGCTGGACACCGTTGCATTACGCCGCCACGGCCGACGTCGCCACGGCGCCGGCCCTGGTGGAACTGATGCTGGAACACCACGCCTACATCGATGCGGTGTCGCCCAACGGCTCGACGCCGCTGATGCTGGCCGCCATGTACGGCAACGCCAAAGTCGTGCCCATCCTGCTGGACGGCGGTGCCGACCCGACGTTGAAAAACGACCAAGGACTGACCGCGGTTGATTTTGCCCACCGGGCCGGCCGACCCACCGAAGCCGAGCGGGTGGCCGCCGCGATACGCGCGCGCGCGCCCAAGGGACGTTGGTAGCGGGCCCTTGACCCGTTTGAGAGTTGGTCTTCGGGGACACATGAGATCCTCATGCCCTTGTTTATATTTAACATAATATACATCGTAGAATATTATGGAGCGGATGACTGCGGTTACAGTCCACCCATGGTCGACCCCAACGCCCCCGCCGACGATGGCCAACCGCCAGCCGCGCAACCCGCCACGCAGGCGCGCAACCCCTTGCATGGCATCACCCTCGAAGCCATGCTGGTGGCGCTCGAAGCACACTATGGCTGGTTTCGCCTGAGCGAGCAGATTCCCATCCGCTGTTTTGCCATCGACCCCAGCGTCAAGTCCAGCCTGGCCTTCTTGCGCAAGACGCCCTGGGCGCGCGCCAAGGTGGAAAGTCTCTATCTCTTCATGCTGCGCGAGCAAAAGCGCGGGCGCCGCTGAGCAACCGGCGGCAGGCGTCAGCCCGACTGGGCCTGTGACCGCCGCAGCCGTTCCCGGCTGTTGCTCAGGTGGGTCCGCATGGCGGCACGGGCCAGGTCGGACTGCTGGTCGCGGATCGCGACGAAGATGCTCTGGTGCTCTGCGTGCACGCGCTGCAGGTAGGCCAGTCGGCCTTCGGACGCGTGCTGTGCGGTCTTGATGCGGGTGCGCGGGATGATCATGGTGCCCAGGTAGGTCATCAGGTCCTCGAAGTGCCGGTTGCCGGTGGCACGGGCCACTTCCATGTGGAACTGGAAGTCCGATGGCACGGCGTCCGAATCCTCGCGGATCGAAGCCTCGAAGTTGTCCAGCGCCTCCTGCATGGCCTGCAGGTTCAACGGGCTGCGGCGCTGCGCGGCCAGACCCGCGGCCTCGGTCTCCAGGCTGATGCGCAGCTCCAGCACCGAGATGACATCGGCCACGGTGGCGAAGTCCTCGGCCGCGATGCGGAAAGTGCCAGCCTCGGGAGCCTCCACCACGAATGTACCGATGCCGTGGCGTGTTTCGACCGCGCCCGATGCCTGCAGCCGTGAAATGGCCTCACGCACCACCGTGCGGCTGACCTCGAATCGCTCCATCAGGGCCGATTCGGTCGGAAGCTTGTCGCCGGGGACCAGGCGACCATCACGCATGTCCTGTTGCAGCTGTGCCACGATTTCAGGCACCAGCCCGCGCGGACGCCGGGCGCGCGTCGCCCCCGAAGGCTTGGCCGCCTCGCCTGGCATCAGGGTTTTCATCAGTTCCATGCAAACGTCCTTGACAAGAAGGCTTCATTTTCTCAAAATCCAGTTGTCAGACAACGTATGACCGACAACCCACAAGAAACACTGTAGCAAAGCCGCCAACAAAGTCCAAGGACTTCCACCACTGGCCCACCGCTTTCACGACATTTCAACGCACACGCGACCGACACCATGCCTCTTCAGATCCACGACAAACTGCTGCTCACCGGCGCCGCCGGCGCTCTCGGCAAAGCCCTGCGCACCCGGCTCAAGGCCAACTGCAAGGTGTTGCGCCTGTCCGACCTGAACGATGTGGGCGCCGCGGAAGATGGTGAAGAAGTCATGCAGGCCGACCTGGGTGATGCCCAGGCGGTGGACCGCGCGGTGGCCGGCGTGAGCGCCATCGTGCACCTGGGCGGCTATTCGGTCGAGGGGCCGTTTGCCCCCATCCTGCAGGCCAACATCGTCGGCGCCTACAACCTGTACGAGGCCGCGCGCAAACACGGCGTGCGCCGCGTGGTGTTCGCCAGCTCCAACCACGTGACCGGCTTCTACCGCCAGTGCGACACCATCACCGCCGACCACCCTCCCCGCCCGGATGGCCTCTACGGCATCAGCAAGGCCTTCGGTGAGGACTTGTCGCGTTTCTATTTCGACCGCTACGGCATCGAGACGGCCTGTGTGCGCATCGGTTCGTCCTTCCCCGAGCCCAAGGACCGCCGCATGCTCGCCACCTGGCTGAGCTACGACGACCTGCACCGCCTCATCAGCGCCTGCCTGGACACGCCGGTGCTGGGCCATTCCATCATCTTTGGGGTGTCCGACAACGCGGTCACCTGGTGGGACAACAGCCGCGCCAAACACGTGGGCTACCGGCCGCAAGACAGCTCCGACGTGTTCCGCGACGCCGTCTACGCCCGCACCAGCGCGCCCGATCTGAGCGATCCGGCCGCCATCTACCAGGGCGGGGCCTTCGTCAAGGCCGGTCCGTTCGAGCAGTGATGCAAGCCGAACTCATCGCCGACACCCGCTGTGGCACCGGTGAAAGTCCGGTCTGGGTCGCGAGCGAACAGGCTTTGTATTGGGCGGACATCCCCACCGGGCGCTTGTGGCGCTGGCAGGCCGGCGCCCTGAGCCACTGGCAGGGCGACGAGATGCTGGCCTGCATGGCGCATTCGGCCGATGGACAGGCTTGGGTGGCCGGCATGCAGTCGGGCCTGTTCCAGCTGAGCGCGCAGGACGACGACAAGCTCGCCGCACACCGCCTGGCCGAGGTGGCCCATGCGCGCGCAGGCATGCGCTTCAATGATGGCCGTTGCGATCGCCAAGGCCGCTTCTGGGCCGGCACCATGTTGATGGACATGGCGGCGGCCGCGCCCGTGGGCAAGCTCTACCGCTACAGCGCGGCCGACGGCCTGCGTGAAATGCTGGACGGCTTCATCACCCCCAACGGATTGGGCTTCAGCCCCGACGGCCGCACCATGTACCTGTCGGACTCCCACCCCACGGTGCAGGCCATCTGGGCCTTTGACTACGACACCGACACCGGCACGCCGCACAACCGGCGCCTGTTCGTCGACATGAAACCCCTGCCCGGCCGTCCCGATGGCGCGGCGGTCGACGCCGACGGCTGCTACTGGATCTGCGGCAACGACGCCGGCCTGGTGCACCGTTTCACACCCGATGGCCGGCTCGATCGTTCGCTGCCGGTGCCGGTCAAAAAGCCGGCCATGTGCGCCTTCGGCGGCGCCGGCTTTGACACCCTGTTCGTCACTTCCATCCGGCCCGACGGCATCGACCTGTCGGACCAGCCGCTGGCCGGTGGCGTGTTCGCCCTCCATCCAGGCGTGAGGGGCCTGGAAGAGCCTGCCTGCCGGACCTGAGGTCCGACTGGCCCCCTCCCCCACCTCAACGATTCACCCAACCACAACGGAGACACCATGAAAACACTGCCCACCCTGCTTGTCAGCCTGCTGGCCCTGGCCGGCCTGACCGCGCAGGCCGCCGAATTCCGCTCGGCCGACATCCACAACGCCGACGACTACCCCACCGTGGTGGCCGTCAAGCATATGAGTGAGCTGCTCGACAAGCGCAGCGGCGGCAAATACAAAATCAAGGTCTTCAACAAGGGCGCCCTGGGCACCGAGAAAGAGACCATCGACCAGCTCAAGATCGGTGCGCTGGAGATGACGCGTGTGAACATCAGCCCGATGAACAGCGTCTGCCCGCTCACGCAGGTGCCGACCATGCCCTTCCTGTTCCGCTCCGTCGACCACATGCGCAAGAGCCTGGACGGCCCAGTGGGCGAGGAAATCCTCAAGAGTTGCGAGTCGGCCGGCTTCGTTGGCCTGGCCTTCTATGACAGCGGTGCCCGCTCCATCTACGCCAAGAAGCCGATCAAGACCGTGGCCGACGCCAAGGGCCTGAAGATCCGCGTGCAGCAGTCCGACCTGTGGGTGGCCCTGGTGGGCGCCATGGGTGCCAACGCCACGCCCATGCCCTATGGCGAGGTCTACACCGGCCTCAAGACCGGGCTGATCGATGCGGCCGAGAACAACATCCCCTCGTTCGACACCGCCAAGCACTTCGAAGCCGTCAAGGTCTATTCCAAGACCGAGCACTCGATGGCACCCGAGATGCTGCTGATGTCCAAGGTGGTCTGGGACAAGCTGTCCAAGGCCGACCAGGACCTGTTCCGCGTGGCGGCCAAGGAATCGGTGGCGTTCCAGCGCCAGAAATGGGACGAGCAGGAAGGCAAGTCGCTCGCCAGCGTGAAGGCCGGCGGCGCCCAGATCGTCGACGTGGACAAGGCCTCCTTCCAGGCCGTCATGGGCCCGGTGTACGACAAGTTCATGACCACGCCCGACATGAAGCGCCTGGTCAAGGCGGTGCAAGACACCAAGTAAGCGTCGGCCAGTCCCCTTCATTGCCGTCCCCGTTCTGGGGCCGGTCCGTGTTCGCGCGGCACCATGCGGTGACCGCGCGGGCACCAAGGAATCCCATATGTTCAGCAAATTCTGCGCGGCCATGTCCAAGCTGAGCCTGATGCTGGCCGTGATCGGTCTGATCGCGGTCGTGCTCTGCGTGCAGTGGCAGGTCATCGGTCGCTACATCTTCAACGACACCCCCACCTGGGCCGAAGCACTGGCCATGCTGCTGGTGCTGTTCGTCACCGCCTTTGGGCTGGCGGTTGGCGTGCGCGACGCCGGCCACATCGGCCTCGAGTCGCTCGTCGGTCTGCTGCCTGAGGCGTGGCAACACCGCATCGAGATCCTGATCCACCTGCTGGTGGGCAGCTTCGGCGTCCTCATGACCACCAGTGGCTGGCAGTGGGCGACCGCCAAATGGGCTGAGAAAAAACCCATGTTGCCGGTGCCAGATGGCATCGACTACGTGCCCATCGTCATCGCCGGCAGCCTGATCGTGCTGTTTTCCATCGAACACGTCGTCGCCCTGCTGCGCGGCACCCATGTGGAGCCCTCATGGAACTGACCATACTCGCGGCGAGTTTCACCGTCCTGCTGTTGCTGGGCGTGCCGGTCGCCTTCGCCATCGGCCTGTCGTCGGTCGCCACCATCATCGCGGCCGGCCTGCCCATTGCCATCGTCTTCCAGAAGATGGTGGGCGGCATGCAGGTTTTCAGCTTCCTGGCCATTCCCTTCTTCGTGTTCGCCGGTGAGCTCATGCTCTACGGTGGCATCGCCGACCGCATCGTGCGCTTCGCCAACAGCCTGGTAGGCCACGTGCGCGGCGGCCTGGGCATGAGCAACGTGCTGGGCTGCACCATTTTTGGCGGCATCGCCGGCTCGCCGCTGGCCGACGTGTCGGCCATCGGGTCGGTGATGATTCCGCTGATGAAGAAGGAAGGCTACGACGCCGACTACGCGGTCAACGTGACCACCCATGCGGCCCTGGTCGGCGCCATCATGCCCACCTCGCACAACCTGATCATCTTCACGCTGGCCACTGCGGGCATCGCCTCGGTCAGCGTGTTGGGCCTGATCCTGGCGGGCCTGATTCCGGCCATCATCCTCACGCTGTGCAACCTCGCGGCGGCCTACTACGTGGCGGTCAAGCGCGGCTACCCGGTGCATGGCCAATTCCCTGGCTGGGCCATGGTGCTGAGCGCCTTCCTGGCCGCCCTGCCCGGCCTGTTCGTGGTGGTCATCATCCTGGGCGGCATCCTCTCGGGCGTGTTCACCGCCACCGAGTCGGCGTCGATTGCCGTGGCCTGGGCCCTGCTCGTCACGGTGTTCGTCTACCGCAGCCTGAGTTGGCACAACTTCATGAAAGCCTGCGCCAAGGCCTGCAAGACCACCGGCGTGGTGCTGCTGTTGATCGGCATCTCCAGTGCCTTCGGTTACTTCATGGCGCTGTACGAGGTCCCGCAGAAGACCGGCGAACTGATGCAGTCCATCTCCACCAGCCCTTGGGTCATCTTCCTGCTGATCAACCTGCTGCTGTTCGTGCTGGGCACCTTCCTGGACATGGCGGCCACCATCCTGATCTGCACGCCCATCTTCATGCCCATCGCCATGCATTTCGGCATGGACCCGATGCAGTTCGGGATCGTCATGCTGATCAACTGCGCGCTGGGTCTGAACACCCCGCCGGTGGGCTCGGTGCAGTTTGTCGGCTGTGCGATCGGCGAGATATCGGTCGGGCAGGTGATGCGCACCATCGGCCCGTTTTATGGCGCGCTGGGCGCGACCCTGCTGCTCGTCACCTACGTGCCCGCGTTCTCGCTCTGGCTGCCCAACCTGGTGCTGTCCAAATAAGTGCCATTTGCTGGCGCCTTCTCCTCATATTTCACCCGCAAGGAAAACACCGTGAACATCACGCCCCAAGAACTCAAGACCATCATGTCCAGCGGCCTGCTGTCCTTCCCGCTGACCGACTTCGACGCCAACGGCGAATTCGATGCGAAGGGCTATGCCAGCCGCCTCGAATGGCTGGCCCCCTACGGCGCCAGCGCGCTGTTCGCCGCCGGCGGCACGGGCGAGTTCTTTTCGCTGACCGGCGACGAATACCCGGCCATCATCAAGACGGCGGTGCAGACCTGCGCCGGCAAGGTGCCCATCATCGCCGGCGCTGGCGGCCCCACCCGCTTCGCCATTCAGTGCGCCCAGGAAGCCGAGCGCCAGGGCGCCCACGGCGTGCTGCTGCTGCCGCACTACCTGACCGAAGCCGGTCAGGAAGGCCTGATCGCCCACGTCGAGGCGGTCTGCAAGAGCGTGAAGTTCGGTGTCATCGTCTACAACCGCAACGTCTGCCGGCTCACCCCCGAGTCGCTGACCACCCTGGCCAAGCGCTGCCCCAACCTGATCGGGTTCAAGGACGGTGTCGGCGACATCGAGGCCATGATGTCCATTTACCTGGCCATGGGCGACCGCTTCGCCTACCTGGGTGGCCTGCCCACGGCCGAGGTCTATGCCGCCGCCTACAAGGCGCTGGGCACGCCCGTTTACTCGTCGGCGGTGTTCAACTTCATTCCCAGGACGGCGATGGATTTCTACGAAGCCGTGCGCACCGACGACCACGCCACCCAGCACCGCCTGCTCAAGCAGTTCTTCATGCCCTACCTGGACATCCGCAACAAGGGCCAGGGATATGCCGTGAGCATCGTCAAGGCCGGCGCCGCGCTGATGGGCCACTCCGCTGGCCCGGTGCGCGCGCCGCTGACCGACCTCAAGCCCGATGAAATGGACGCGCTGGGCGCGCTGATCAAGGGCCTGGGCCCGCAATAAGCGGGCGCGAGCGCAGCCAGGTCTCGAAGCGGTCCACCGGCGCCGGCCTGGCAAACAGGTAGCCCTGGCAGTTGTGGCAGCCGCTTTGCGCCAACAGGGCGCGCTGCGCTTCCTCTTCCACCCCTTCTGCCAGAAGTTCGATGCCGAACTTCTGGGCGATGCCGATGATGGCCTCGACGATCACCCATTCGCGCCGGCGCTGGCCATCCGCTCCCTGCTTCACGAACGACTGGTCGATCTTGACCTCGTCGAAGGGCAGCTTGGACAGGTAGGACAGCGACGAGTAGCCGGTGCCGAAATCGTCCATCGAGAAACGCAGGCCCATGGCCTTGATCTGCCGCATGCGGGCCACCGCATCGTCCAGGTCGGCCAGCACCAGGCTTTCCGTCAGCTCCAGCATCAGCAGCCTGTGGTCGATCGGATGGGTGTCGAGCAGCACCCGGAGCTTGTCCACGAAATCCGGCTGGTAGAACTGGCGCGCGCTGACGTTGACCGAGATGCGCAGGCCACGCAGGGCCGGGTCGGCACCGGGCGCCTGCCACCGATGCAGCTGGCGGCAGGCCTGTTGCAGCACCCAGTCGCCCAGCGCCTCGATGTGCCCGGTTTCCTCGGCCAGCGGGATGAACTCGGCCGGTGACACCTGCCCGTGTTCGGGGTGGTGCCAGCGCAGCAGCGCCTCGACCCCGATCACCGCGTTGTCCGCGCCCACCTGCGGCTGGTAGTGCAGGCTCAGTTGCGACGGTTCGGCCGTCAGGGCGTCGCGCAAGGCGCGTTCCAGCGCAAAGCGCCGCCGCATGCCGGCGTCCATCTGCGGGTCGAACAGGCACACACCGTCGCCGCGTCCGCGCTTGGCGTGTGCCACGGCGACCTCGGCCCGCTTGAGCCACTCCTCGGCGGGGACCTCGGCCGCCACGGTCTCGTCGTCCAGCACGCTCACGCCGACGCTCAGCGTGCAGCCATGCAGGTGCCCACCCAGGTCATAGGGTGGGCTCAGGCGCGCCAGCACATCCGTGGCCAGCTGCAGCGCCAAAGGGGCCGCCATCGCCGTCTCTTGTGGCAGCCGCGTGCACAGGACGACGAACTCATCGCCGCTGAGCCGTCCCACGTGGCAGCCCGGCACCGGTGGGTGCAGCAGGCGTTGGCCGGCCTGGGCCAGCAGGCGGTCGCCGGCCCCATGGCCCAGGGTGTCGTTGAGCTGCCGGAACCGGTCGAAATCGATCACCAGCAAGGCATGGCCATGGGGCACCAGGCCATGCTGGCGGCAGGCCTCCTCGAGCAACTGCCGGACCTTGCTGCGGTTGAACACCTGGGTCAGCGGGTCGTGGTAGGCCAGCCGTTCGATGGTCGCCTCGGCCCGCTTGCGTTCCGTGATGTCGGTGATGAAGCCGCTCCAGACCACGGCCGCCCCGTCGCGCTGCGGCGTGGCGTTGCCATGCACCCAGCGCACCCCGCCGTCGGGCCGCATCAGCCGGAATTCGATGCTCCAGACCTGGAGCGTGCGGGCCGACGCGTGGATCGAGTCCAGCACCGCGTCCCGTTCATCCGCATGGACCTGGGCCAGGGCCGGCAATGCGTCGCGCCGGGCTTCATCCGGGCTGAGGTCGAAGATGTCGCGGATCGCTTCGCTGGCATAGGGGAAGGAAAAACCGCCGTCGGGGCCGAGCCGGAACTGGTAGACCAGCCCGGGCACGCGCTCGGCGATCTGCTGCAGGCGATCCGAGATCATTTGCGCCCGCTGCGCCGACACCTGGATCGCCTGCTCGGCCGACAACAGCCGGGCGGTCATGCCCACGGCCACGGTGGCGATCAGCAGGATGGCCACCGCCACCGCCACGGCCAGCAAACCCAGGGTTTCCTTGCCCATCACCGCGCCCGGGGCCCCCACCGTGCCGGTGGCGGGGAGGTAGACCGTGGCCTGCATGGCCACATAGTGCATGCTGGCCACCGCGCCCCCCATGACCGCCGAACTCAGCAGCGCCGCCAGGGTGCGCCGCTGCATGCGGGCCAGCAGCCAGGGCCGGATGGCCAGCGAGACCACGGCCAGCAACACCGCCAGCACGATGGACGACACGAACAGGCCGGGTTGGTAGAAGCGCCGCGCCGGCATCACCATGGCGGCCATGCCGATGTAGTGCATGGCACCGATGCCCAGGCCCATCAGCGTGCCCCCCAGCAGGATGGCCGGCCAGCGCTGGCGCCGGGACGCCACCACCTGCAGCGTGATGGCGGCGGCGGCCACCGCCGGCAGGATGGACCACAGCGTCAGGCCAACGTGGTAGTTCACCCGCACCGGCAGCTCCAGCGCCATCATGCCGGTGAAATGCATGGCCCAGACCCCCAGCCCCATGGCGAGCGCGCCGCTGGCATGCCACAGGTACCGCCACATCGGCGTCGATGCCATGCGCATCAGGCGCGAATGGTCCAGGCTGGCATGGGCCGCCAGCACGGCGATGGCCAGCGACAGGGCCACCATCGCCATGGAGTGGCTGCCCGCCAGGATCGGGCCTGGCGAGCTTGTCTCTTGGATGAAGGCCAGGACCTGCATTCGACTCCTCTGACGTGGTGCCGGGAATTTACAGCAGAAGCCCACCGCCGCCACGGCATCGCACCGTGGCACGCTGGTGGTTCAACGGCGCTTCAGTCCGCGGCGGCCAGCTTGCCGCGGTCGACGCAGCTTTCCCCGGTCGAGTACCGCATGGTGTATTCCATGTTGATGAAATCGTCGACCTTGCGCAGGTCCGAGATCTCGATGGTGCCGGCCAGCCCGCCGCTGCAGCTGAAGTTCCCGGAGCCGCCAAGGATGGAGCCCTTCTGCGACAGCGGCACGGTGTAGTTGCAGGTCATGCCGTCCAGGCTTTGCTGGGTGAAGCTGTAGCTGCTGCCGCTCTTGGTGGCGCTCAAATAGCCGCCGGTGTCGTAGCTGCCGTTGTTGGACGAGGATTGGCAGGACGACAGCGTGCCCGTGGCCGCGTAGGGGCGCACGCCGCTCAGGTCGACGTTGGCGAAGGTGTAGCGTTGCAGGCTGATGGTGCCGCTCTTGCCTTCGAAGCTGTAGGTGAAGAGCGCGGCATTGCTGGCGCTGAAGGTGATCGATGCACTGCCCACCGCCGTGGCGGACACGTTGGCGGGGTTGAAGGACGGGCCGGGTGCCGGACCTGCCGTGCGGTAGAGCGTGCCCGAGAGCTGGTCGCCACTGAGGTTGCCCGCCAGTTGCAGGAAGGTTGCCTTGCCGTCGTCACCGTAGAGGAACCACATGACGAACAGCGTGTTTTCCTGGTGGCCGATGTTGAAGCCCATGCCGCTCTTGGCTGGGTCCCACCACCAGTCCTGGTATTTGCCGGAGCTGGCGTGGGCGCTGGCGGTGGCCGCCAGCAACAGAACAAACACCAGCCGCTTGAGTGCAGACAACATGGGCGATTCCTTGTGTAAATAACAAGTCGCCATGTTAGGGCCTGTCAACACTGTTTTTTTCCAGTGCGAATGGGGTTGACAGGCCCTGGCCCGCCACAACATCCGTTGGCAGCTGAAACGGCCTTCACCGCACCACTTCACGCAGCCAGGCGCGGCATTCGGCCACGGCGGCCAGCGGCCAGTCCACCGTCACCACACCGTCGGCGCGGCGCACCTCGACATGGATGAACGGACCCGCAGCGGGCCGGGCGCCGGCGCCCAGCAGGCGGGCCAGCCAGCCCGGTTGTTCGAGCTGCCGGGTGTCCACGGCGCTGCCGTTGACCTGGACCGCCGTGGGCGCGGCCGGTGGTGGCGCCACGTTGGGGGCTGGCGCGGCCGCCGTGGGTGCCGTGGGTGCCGTGGGTGTGGCGGTCGCTGGTGTGTCCACGGGTGCCACCCCCGCAGCGGGCGCTGCCGCCACGCTGCCGTTGAGCCGGGCCAGGAGGTTTTGACTGAACTCGTCCCACATGCGGTCGGCCTTGGTTTTCATCACGCTCAGACCGAAGGTGCCCAGGCGGCCCAGCACGTCCACCGTGACCTTGATGCGCAGCTCGGTCTGGCCGTCGGGCCCTTCGGTCAGGAAAATCTCGCTTTGCTGCTTGAGCGAACTGGCCACCGAGGCGTCCTCGCCCGTGCCCTCGGTGCGCAGGTAGTGCGGCGCGCGCTGCTCGACGATGGTGGTGCGCAGCTTGAATTTCGCGCTCACGAAGGCGATCTTGACGTGGATCACCGAGACGTATTCCACGTCGCTGATCACGTCGATGGACTGCATGCCGGGCACGCAGCCGCCCATCACCTGGGGATCGAGCAGCAGGGCCCACACGGTGGCGGCCGGTGCGGCCACGCTCAAGGTTTTTTCAATTTCCATGCATTTTCTCCGCCGCGTTCAACACGGACTCAACGATCTGGGTGTAGCCGGTGCAACGGCACAGGTTGCCACTGAGGCCATGGCGCACCTCGGCCTCGGTGGGACGGGGTTGGCGCGCCAGCAGCGCGCAGGAGCTCATCAGGAAGCCGGGCGTGCAATAGCCGCACTGCAGGCCGCCGCACTGCATGAAGCTCTCCTGCAGCGGGTGCAGCACACCGCCCTGCCCCAGGCCCTCGACCGTGGTGATGCTGCAGCCCCGGGCCTGCACCGCCAGCGACAGGCAGGACTTGACCACCTCGCCGTCGACCAGCACCGAGCAGGCGCCGCAGGTGCCGGTCTCGCAGCCGCGCTTGGTGCCGGTCAGGTGCAGGTCGTCGCGCAGGAAGTCCGACAGCATGCGGCGCGCTGGCACCTCCATGCTGACGGCTTCGCCGTTGACCGTGAGGTCTATCTTGTGTTGGCTCATGGGATGTCCTTCAGTGCTCGGCCAGGCCGAACAGCCGGGCGATGCTGCGGCGGGCGACCACGCGCACCATGTCGCGCCGGTAGTCGGCGCTGCCGCGCTGGTCGTTCAGGGGATCGATGTCGGCCGCCACGATGTCGGCGGCCTCGGCGGCCACGGCCGGCGTGATGGCCCGCCCGCGCAGAAAGTCCTCGGCACGGGCCACGCGCCCGGGCACCGGCGTGGAGGCGCCGACCACCAGGCGCGCGTCCAGGCAGGTCACGCCCTGGCGCCGCGTGGCCAGGGCCACGTTGACCAGGGGACGGTGCTCGGCCGCGGTGCGCAGGTGCCGGGTGTAGAGGCCGGCGTGTTCCGGCGCGGGCGGCGGCACGCGGATCTCCAGCACCAGTTCGTCGGGCTCCAGCGCGGTCACGTAGTAGTCGACCAGGAAGTCGGCGATGGGCAGCACCCGTTCGCCGCGCGTGCTGCCCAGCACCACGCTGGCGTCCAGCGCCATCAGGCAGCTGGGCGGGTCGGTGGCGGGGTCGGCGTAGCAGAGGTTGCCGCCCACGGTGCCCTGGTGGCGCACCTGCGGGTTGGCCATCTGCGCGGCCATGGCCGCCAGCATGGGGTAGTGGCGCAGCACGGCCTCGCTGCGGCCGACGTCGCTGTGGCGGGACAGGGCGCCGATGCGCAGGCCCTGAGCGGCATCGAAGTCGACCCCACGCAGGCCCGGGATGCGGGCCAGCGACACGATGTGGCTGGGCACCAGCATGCGCTGGCGCATGGCCAGCATCAGCGCCGTGCCGCCGGCCATGGCGCGGCAGTCCTCGCCGAGGTCGGCCAGCATGCGGCTGGCCTCGGCCACCGTCGTCGGCTCCAGGAAATCAAAGTCACGCATGGTGGGTGCCCTCCTGGGCACGGGCTTGCCGCAGCGCGGCCAGCACCTTTTCGGGGGTGATGGGCAGGTCGGTGATGCGCACGCCCACGGCGTCGAACACCGCGTTGGCGATGGCCGGCGCGCCGGGCAGGATGGCGGTCTCGCTGGCACCCTTGGCGCCGTAGGGGCCGTTGGGGTCCATCGATTCGACGATGCCGCTCTCCAGCATGGGCAGGGCGTCGGCGGTGGGCATGGTGTAGTCGGCGAAGTTGCCGTTGACCATGCGCCCGCCCTCCACCTGCAGGTGCTCGTACAGCGTCCAGCCGATGGCCTGGGCCACCGCGCCGTTGCTCTGGCCATGGATGGCCATGGGGTTGAGGGCCTTGCCGCAGTCGTCGCTGACCACGCTGCGCAGCACGCTCACCTGGCCGGTTTCGGTGTCCACCTCGACCTCCACGGCCTGGGCGGCGAAGGAATAGGCCGGGGCGATGTTGCCGTAGACCTGGTCGTCGTGCATGCGGGTCCGGGCGTCCCAGCTGCCGCTGGCGCGCAGGCCTTCGCCGCCGTGGCGCCACACGTGCAGGCGCGCCAGCTGGGCCACGGGCAGTTGCCGGTCGGGGTCGGCGGCCACGCACACGGCACCGGCCCGCAGTTCCAGCTGGTCCACCGGCAGCTGCAGCTCCTCGGCCGCCAGCGCCAGCAGCTTGTCGCGGGCCGCGCGGGCGGCCGCCAGGGCGGCGTTGCCCGCCGCGATGGTGGTGCGCGAGGCCAGCGCGCCGATGGCGATGGGCGAGTGGTCGGTATCGGGCGGGACCACGTGCATGTGGTCCAGCGGCAGGTCCAGCTCGTGGGCCACGATCTGGCTCAGCATGGTCATGGCGCCCTGCCCCACGTCGGCCTCGCCGCTGTGGATGAAGACACGGCCGTCCTCGTTGAGCTGCACCACCACGGTGGAACCGTCCCAGTTGCCGATGGTGCGGTTGCCGCTCACGTGCATGGCCGCAGCCATGCCCAGCCCACGGCGTTTGCTTCCCTTCACCGCGTCACGCGGGGCGGCGCGGTGAGCGGCCCAGCCCACGGCTTCGGTGCACTGGTCTATGCAGTCCCGCAGGCCGGTGCTGCCGATCTCCCAGCCGTGGACCGAGGTCTCGCCGGCGCCGATGGCGTTGAGTTTGTGGATGGCGACCGGGTCCAGACCGAGCCGGCGGGCCATGGTGTCGATGTGGCTGTTGAGCGCGAACAGCATCTGCGTGCCGCCAAAACCCCGGAAGGCGCCATGCACCGGCATGTGCGTGTAGACCAGCGTGGCGTGCGAGCGCACGTTGGGGTTGCGGTGCATGTTGTCGCTGCGCATGGCGCTCACGTGCATGACCTCGGGCGCCAGGCCGCAGTAGGCGCCGCAGTCGGCGACGATGCGCACCTCCTTGGCGACGATCTGGCCGTCGCGCTTCATGCCCAGCTTGAGGGTGATGTGCTCGGGCACGCTGGACGGCGCGGCCAGGAAGTCCTCCAGCCGGTTGTTGACCAGGCGCACCGGGCGCCGTGTCTTGAGCGCCAGCAGGCCGGCGATCAGGTTGTTGGCGTCCTCCACCATCTTGCCGCCGAAGCCGCCGCCGGTGGTGGCCTGGTGCACCCGCACCTGCGACACGGGCAGTTCCAGCGCACCCGCCAGGCGCACGCGGGCCAGCGAGGCCGAATGGGTGGAGGTCCAGACCTCCAGCCGGCCGCTGGCGTCGATGCGGGCGACGCTGGCCATGGGCTCCAGGTAGCCCGGGTACTGCGAATGGGTGGTGTAGGTGGCCTCGTGCACCAGATCGGCCGAGGCAAAGCCGGCGTCCACGTCGCCCCGGTGGAAGCGGATCTCGTGGGCGATGTTGTTGCGGCCGGGGTGGATGCCAGGGGCGGCCTCGTCCAGCGCCTCCTCGGGCGTGAGGATGGCGGGCAGCTCCTCGTACTCGATCTCGATCAGGTCCAACGCGTCGCGGGCGATCTCGTCGGTGCTGGCGGCCACGGCGACCACTTCCTCTCCGGCGAAGCGCACCACGCCCTCGGCCAGGATGCGGCGCTCCTTTTGATGCACGCCCCACATAGCGCGCGGCGCGTCGGCCCCCGTCAGCACCGCCTTGACGCCGGGCAGCGCCAGCGCCGCACGGGTGTCGATGCGCACGATGCGCGCGTGCGGATACGGGCTGCGCAGCACCTTGCCATGCAACATGCCGGGCAGCTTGAGGTCGCCCGCGTACAAGGCCTGGCCTTGCACCTTGGCCCGGTGGTTGACCTGCGGGGTGTCACGCCCCAGTGTGGATGTGTTCATAAGAGATGTACTCGATGCACCAACCGCGCTCCCCAGCCGGGGGCACCGCCGATCCGGCTCCGCCGGTCGGCCAGTGCCGCCCCCTGGGGGGTGACGCGCTGCAAGCGCGGCGCGGAGGGGGGGTCAATCAGCCGTCACGCCCAGTTCCTTGATGACCTTGCCCATCACCTCGAAGTCCGAGGCGTTGGTGCGGCGCAGCACCTCGGGCGCGCCGCCCTCGGGCAAGGCGCCAAAGGTGGCCAGCTTCTCCACCACCTCGGGCATCTTCAGGATCTCGTTGAAATGGCCGTTGAGCAGCTTGACCACGTCGGCCGGCGTGCCCTTGGGCGCGAAGAAGCCGGCCCAGGCGCCCACCACCACGTCCTTGTGGCCCAGCTCCACCAGGGTGGGCAGGTTGGGCGCCAGGGACGAGCGCTTGGCGTCGGCAATCGCCAGCGGCACCAGGCGGCCGCTGCTGGTGTACTGCGACACCGCGCCCAGCGTGACCCAGGCGGTGTTGACGTGGCCGGCCACCACGTCCACCACCGATGGCCCCACGCCACGGTAAGGCACGTGGGTGATCTTGACGCCGGCCGAGCGGTTCAGCCATTCGGCCACCACGTGCATGGGCGAGCCGGCACCCGGCGTGGCATAGGTCAGGGGCTTGCCGCCCTTGGCGGCGGCGATCATCTCGGGGATGGTCTTGAAGCCGACGCCCGGGTGGGCCACCAGCACCAGCGGCTGGGTCGAGGTCTTGATGATGGGCTCGAAACCGTTGAGCACGTCGTAGCTCGCGCTGGTCGAGAGCTTCATCACCATGGGCGCGGTGGTGAAGGGGTTGGGCGTGAACAGCAGGGTGTAGCCGTCGGCCGGGGCGCGGCCCACCAGCGAGTTGCCCAGGGTGCCGCCGGCGCCGGGCTTGTTGTCCACGATCACGGTCTGCTTCAGGCGCTGCGACAGCTTCTCGGCCAGCATGCGGGCGGTGGCGTCGGTGTCACCGCCCGGGGGGTAGGCCACCACCACGGTGATGGGCTTGGTGGGATAGGCCTGGGCCAGGGCCGCGGGGGCCACGGTGGCACAGGCGGCCGCGATGGCGCTGGACAGGATCAGTCGGCGGTCAAACTTCATCGAAAACTCCAGGTGGGTGGAACAAGCGGCGGGCCAGAAACCTTGCATGCCCATTCAGTTGGGGCTCTGAATGATTTACAAATGAAACGGCACATCATGATCGAAACGCCAGACGATCATAAAAGTTATTGTTGATGCATCAACTAAGGGTAAACACTTAAATTTGACTTATCAACAACAAAAGCGACCGGCGGTTGGCCTGAAATGCTCCGCACCGCCCCCTGTGGAACAATTCCGCCCATGAGCACCGACACCCCGCCCGCGACCGGCCCCCTGCGCGCCCCTGCGCCTGCCACGCCCTGCCCCTGGGACACCCTGGACGAGGCCGGCACCGGCCTGATCGTCGAGCATTTCCTCACCACCACCATGAGCCGCGTGGGCAACGCCCTGCGCCGCACCATCACCGTGCCCTATGCGGACGCCTTCCAGATCACGGTGACCGAGTGGCGCATGCTGTCGGTGCTGGCGCACGCCCACACCCTGCCCTTCGCGCAACTGGTCACGGCCTCGGCCACCGACAAGGCCCTGGTCAGCCGCACGCTGCGCCTGCTCGAATCGCGTGGCCTGGTGGCCATCGCCGCCGAAGGCCACACGCCGCGCAAGAAGCTGCTGTGCACCATCACCCCCGAAGGCCAGGCCCTGCACGACCAGATCATTCCGATCGCCCGCCAGCGCCAGGCCGCCGTGCTGCGGGTGCTGAGCCCGGAGGAACGCCGCGTCTTGTTCACCGCCCTGGGCAAGCTGCACCAGCATTGCGTGAACACCACGCAACTGGACGACGAGGAATAGACGGCAAAAAGGGCGGCCCGGGGGGGCCCGGGGGTTGGGCCGCCCGCCCGCCCCGGCCAACGCCCCCCAACACCCCGGGGGGGGTGCCCGCGCCCCCCGGGGCGCCGGCGCGGGGGCCCCCGGGGGGGTTTTGGACCACCCCCGGCG